>CALBNC010000108.1 GCA_937896195.1 uncultured Gammaproteobacteria bacterium | reverse complement strand
CTTATCTAGCACTACTCGCTTGGATGGGCATGCCGCCAAAAGATCAATAACAGCAAAAACAAATTAATGATTAAACAACTCTTCACCGCTCTTGTATTTACATTAACACTCATGCCCATGAGTGCTAATGCTTGTGAGGAATGTGAAGAGCTACTCGCCGCTGCTGAGGATATTGTTTGGCAAATGGAGTCTTTACTGGATGATGCCGCTTACTATGCAGATACGGCCGCTATGAGTGCTGATGATGCGCAAACTTACGCTGATCTATCTGAACAATGGGCAGATGTCACTGCAACTTGGGCACAGGTGGCAGAACAAAATGCTGATAACTCACAAGCCTTTGCTAATAATGCAGAGTCTTATCAAAACCTTGCTGAGCAATATACCAATGCTATTGCTAGCTATACAGATCAGGCAGAGCAGCAACTAAGTGACATTAATCAATTTGCAAATGAAGCAGACTCTGCCAGTGGTAGCGCTCTTGATAGTGCCATAAGCGCTGCTGATTCAGCCATTAGTGCTTCACAATCTGCAACTTCTGCACAAACCCTATTAAACGATTTAAGTTCTTTAAGTCAATCAGCCGGTGATGCAACCAACCTACTTAGTGAGTTAAGTACCATTACCGAAGCCATTAATCTACTTAGTGAGAATGCCATTGCCCGTACAGATCTAATCTTGTCGCTACATGACGAGATTGAGCAGGACGTACAAACCATTGAAACCAAAAAACAAGAGGTAGTTGATAGTGCAGATGCATCAATGAGCAGCTTTACTATTACCCAGGCCGAGCTTGAAGCTCAGTACGGCATTAAGCTTGCATCATTTGATGATAAAGAAGCTCAGCTTGAACAAGACAAGCAAACTGCCACACAAGCCATTGATGCCAAACAAACACAAGCGACCAATACACTTGATGATTTTTTAACCTCTGTTGAAAACACCAAAACTCAAACAGAAACATTAATGAATGATCTCTCGGCTTTGGTTGAGACTTCTAAAACTACCTCTGTGGATTCAATGACTGATTTAGTAAGTTTGGTTGATGATACTCAAACTCAAGCACTAGCCAGTATTAATGATTATGTACAAGCCGTAGAGAATACTAAAGTAAATGCGACCGCTTCTATTGAAGCATTTACTGACACGGCTGATTTTGAAGTGTTGGTTGATAACGTAGTTAATGCGTATTTAAATGACAATCCTAATACGGGCGGTGGTGTTAATGTTGCAGCACTTGATGCCAATACAACTGCTGTTGAATCAAATACCACTGCCACTGATGCCAATACCACGGCTACAGATGCTAACACTAACGCTTTAAATGCCAGCGCAGCAATAACTACCAATAACATTGACATTCTAACGGCTAATACAGATGCTACTACAGGCAATACCAATGAGCTGTCAGGTTTAAAAGCATCAATTGATGCTAATACTGCTGCCCTTAAATCAGGCGGTTCTGTAACGCAGGGTGAGTTTACTGGAGAGGTTGCCTATCAAGATATTGGCACAGGCTATGTTGATGGATTGGGTACAACCTTAACCAATTTACTATCGCCTGATAATCCTGACAACCAAGGCTCTGGCTATGAAAATGATTTTAATATTGCTAAGTTAGCAGAACTGGGTGGATCAACTTCAACCTATGGCCAAGATGCTAATTTTGCAGGCACGGGCGGTACTTGTCCATTTGATAGCTTTAGTATTAATGTATTAGGTGGTCAGGTAATTACCGTTGATACTTCATTTATTTGTATGTACTCACGTCCGCTGTTTAATTTGATGATGACTATTATTATTTTATTAACCCTTGTTGTAGGCTTTAGATATGTCACCCGTTAAGGAGATAAGCTAATGGGCGCTATTGTTATTGCTATTAATGCAGTACTTCGGTTTATTACCGGTGCTAAAGTTTTATCCTTTAGTTTTTTTACCTGGATAAGCTCAAACTTCATCACCTTCTTTTTTGCCTTCCAGTTTATTGTCTGGATTGCCAGCGCCATCTTTACGCTAATCTTAGGTTTTTACGGCACTGAGATTCTATCCACCATTTTTGATATGACTGGCATACAAACTTATGTGAGCTCACTGCTGGCTAATATCTTTGATTTTGGATCGAGTATTAATACGGATGGTAATGCATTTGGTACGACGCTAGAAGAGGCATTACTTTACTTCCATTTTTATGACTTTTTTAATCTGATTATCTCTTTGTGGTTTGGCATCTTTGCCTTAAAGCTTAATATTGCTGTGTTTAGAGCGACAAGATTTAACGCTTCTAAGTCAGGCATTCTTGGCTCTATGACGGGCTATAAGAGCTA
>CALBNC010000107.1 GCA_937896195.1 uncultured Gammaproteobacteria bacterium | reverse complement strand
AAATAAACTATTAATATTATCAGTTATTTCACTAGCCACCTCTGGCTGTGGTGGCGGTGGTGGCGGTGGGACTGTCAATACTACACCAAATTTAGCAGTCATCAATGCGCAGACAACTAATGAAGATACGGCAAAATCTGTAACTTTGGTCGGTACAGATGCTGATGGTGATGCATTAACCTATTCGGCAACCACAACAGAAGCAAACATAACAATAACCAACTCGGGTGCAGTGCTAACCCTCACACCTGCAGCAAATTAGAATGGCACTGCCACCATTATTGCTAAAGCAAATGATGGTATAGTTGATTCAGCAGTACAATCATTTGTACTAACAATCAATGCGGTAAATGATGTGCCAACATTAGCAATCATCAGTGCCCAAACAGCAAATCAAGGCGTTAATAAGGTGATATCAATTTCTGCAAGTGACGCAGATAGCGACTCACTAACTTACACGCTCACATCCGATCCAGTTGGTAAAGTTACCGGCACAGTAGCTGGGTCTATACTAACCATAAAGCCAGCAGATACTTACTCTGGAACAGCTGTTCTTACATTAACAGCTTCTGACAGTACAACATCAATTTCTAAATCATTCAATACAGTGGTTAGTGGAGACCCTTTGTATCAATATCAATGGCATCTAAATAATACCGGCCAAACCAACTTTGCAACTACCGCTGGCACCTCAACAGAAGATATTAATGTTGATAGTGTTATTGCCGATGGATTAACCGGTACAGGTATTATTGTTGCCGTAGTCGATGAAGGTTTGGAAATTACACATGAGGATTTAGTCGGCAATGTTGTTGTCGACGGCTCCAAAGATTTTGTAGGTAATGATACCGACCCAACCAATCCTAGCATCACTGGTGATCATGGCACCAGTGTTGCAGGTTTGATCGCCTCTAAAGGTTGGAATGGTAAAGGCGGCCGGGGCGTAGCACCTTCAGCTTCACTCAAAGGTTTTAACTTTTTAAAAAGCCAAGCCACACAAAATAATATCGATTCACATGGAGCTGCGAGCTACTCTAGTGATGTGGCTATTTTTAATCAAAGTTACGGCGGTAGTAATATTGATGATTCTCTTGTCAACACTACAATAGAAGCTCAATTCCTTTCTGGGGTTACCGATCTTAGAAGTGGCAAAGGGGCAGTATATATTAAGTCTTCTGGAAATGGTTTTGGAAATTACCATTGGGCAATTGATGGTGATGGCAACCCTGTGTATGCAAATTGTACAAAATCCAACTCATTAGGCCTATCATGTCAAAATGCGAATATGGACCCTTATAACACCCTACCATACAACATTACGGTCGGCGCACTAAACGCCACTGGCGTAAAGAGTAGTTATTCAACTGCAGGCTCTGCCATTTGGGCATCAGCCCCTGGTGGAGAATATGGCACCAGCAATCCAGCCATGATGACGACTGACCAAACTGGATGTAATCAAGGCTACGTTAGTACTAATAGTACAGATAGAAACGCTTTTAATAATAGCACTACAGTACATGAAAAAAATACTGATTGTAAATACCACTCTGCTTTTAATGGTACCTCTTCTGCAGCGCCAGTGTTATCAGGCGCTATTGCTCTAATGTTAGAAGCGAATCCTAATCTTACTTGGAGAGATGTTAAACATATTCTGGCAACTACATCTGATCAAGTTAACGCTTCAATCCCTGCAGTAACAATATCAATTGATAGCGCTAATTATGTTGCAGAGCCAGCGTGGCTGACCAATTCAGCAGGCCATAAGTTTCACAACTATTATGGCTTTGGTAGAGTTAATGTTGCCAGTGCAGTAGCAGCTGCCAAAACATACGTTGCAAATAGTTTAGGAACCTTTGCAACAACCTCTTGGGAATCATCGGGCGCATTAAATACTACCATTCCTGACAATAACGCTACTGGCCTATCAAACACAATAACAACCAGTAACACCGAAACCATTGAAGCTGTGCAAATTAAAATCGATCTAACTCACACTTATACCGGAGAGCTGGCCATTGAACTAACCTCGCCTTCAGGCACAAAGAGTGTACTTTTTAATGCTTTTAATGGCTTTGGAACTAGTAATGACTTAAGTAATATGGTACTGTTGTCCAATGCATTTTATGGTGAGAGTGCAACTGGAGACTGGCAGGTTAAAATTATTGACGCAGCAAGTTTTGATACCGGCATACTAGCTGATTGGTCAATCCGATTCTTTGGACATTAAGGAGATAACAATGAAAAAACTACACGCACTATTAATACTTACTATTTCACTCACCGCTTTTGCAAATGAAAAGCCTTCCTCTAACAACACTACAAACACCCTTGTTATTCAGAAGGCGCAGCAAAGTAATGTGAATTTTTCCAGTAACAACGAGCAGTATCAGCTCATTGCCGATGGTAAAGCTGTTAAAAAATCAACAACAAACTATAGCAGCCTGTCATCTTCTGAAAACAATACTAATAGCAACCAATGGCTATCTTCTGTAGGACCGTACCAAGTGTCAATAGGCAGTAGCGATCAAAATACCCAGCTGACAGCTTCAGCAACTTCTGCAAGCAGTAACTACAATCAAATTGCCTACAATCCTAGAACGGGTAATGTTGCTATTATCACTGGTCAAATTGTTATAACCTTAAAGAGTGGCACAACTGCACAATCTATTGCATCAAGCCACAATATTAATTTATCTGCAAACTACCCTCACTTAAATACAGCCTTTTTTACAGTTACCACTGGTCAGGATATTTTTGAAATTATTAAGCTATTAAAGCAAGACACAGGTGTAGCTTCTGCAGAGGTTGATGTTATTGAGCACTTTGCGCAGCCTCTATAAAAATGGTTCAAAAATATAGATAAAAAGATAAATCAGACTTAAAGCGCTTAATCATGATTAGCTAGTAAATTTAGGCTACTGTACGTGAAATTTGTCAAATTTCTCAAATTTTCGTTATTATTACCCTTAAAATCGCCTTTAAATTCAAAAAAACATTGTTTTTAGGGGGTTTTTAAGCTTTTTACGACTCAAAAATTATCCATTTTAATAATTCCTTAAATTTTAATACCGGCCTTAACATCGATATAGGCTACTCGTCTATCTTCTATGTGCATATCTAGTTTGAACTTATGCCAGCATTAGATCATGGTTAAAATCTTAACTCAATTAAGACAGTTGTTACTGTAAGTATATTGCACTTATCACTACTTTAATCACAACTCGTAAGGAAGCAAAATCCAAGGAAGTACTCCCTGATGCCAGAAACGAGGATGCAACATAGTTGGATCATATTTAAATTCAATTATTCCATCATACGGACCTTGCAGAATTAATTGCACCTCCGGCTGAATGCTAGCAACAAAAATAATTGATACAACCAACATGCCTAGTGTTAACAATATTGATTTAAT
>CALBNC010000106.1 GCA_937896195.1 uncultured Gammaproteobacteria bacterium | reverse complement strand
TGTTCCCCGTCAAAGCCTATGAGACCATTTAAAGTATTTGCATAAGAGAGGTTTTGATCTCATCGTAATGACGTAAGGAATGAAGATGAGAACTAAACCTACTAATTCAAAAGCCACCAAGATGGTTAAAGATATTCGCCGTGCTAATCGTAAACTCTATTCTGCGGAGGAGAAGATACGTATTGTACTTGAAGGCTTACGTGGTGAAGCTACAATTGCTGAGCTATGTCGCCAAGAAGGCATTGCACAAAGCATGTACTATAAATGGTCAAAGGAATTTCTTGAGGCCGGAAAACAACGTCTTGCTGGCGATGCAGTACGCGCCGCAACTACTGATGAAGTCAAAGACCTTCGTCGTGAAGCACGCGATCTCAAAGAGGTGGTTGCTGAGCAGACCTTAGAACTACGTCTGCTCAAAAAAAGCATGATCGGGCATGGGGAAGACGAAGAATGAGATATCCTGCATCCGAGAAGTTAGAGATCATTCGTACCGTTGAACGGTCTCACCTATCTGCCCGACAAACGTTGGACAAGATCGGTATCCCACGCCCCACCTTTTATCGTTGGTATGATAAATACCTGGATGGTGGGTTTGATGCACTCGAAGATAAACACTCGCGCCCTTCCAGAGTATGGAACCGTATTCCTGATAAAATACGGAGTAGAATTATTGATATGGCACTTGAAGAGCCGGAATTTTCTCCTCGTGAACTGGCGGTACGCTTTACTGACACACAGGATTACTTTGTCTCAGAAGCTAGTGTTTACAGGCTGTTGAAGGCTCACGACCTTATCACCAGTCCTGCATTTGTGGTTATTAAAGCTGCAAGCGAGTTCAAGGATAAACCGACACGGGTGAACCAACAATGGCAGACCGACTTTACCTATTTTAAGATCATTGGCTGGGGTTGGTATTATCTGTCGACCATCCTGGATGATTACAGCCGTTATGTGGTTAGTTGGAAGCTATGTAGCACAATGAAGGCTAAAGATGTGACTGATACGCTCGAATTGGCACTTGAGGCTTCTGGCTGTGATAATGACAACGTTATCCATAAACCAAGGTTATTATCCGATAATGGCGCATCCTATATTGCAGGAGAGCTGGCTGACTTTCTGGAAACTAAAGGCATGGGTCATGTTCGTGGCGCTCCATATCATCCTCAAACACAAGGAAAGATCGAACGGTGGCATCAAACACTCAAAAACCGTGTCCTGCTCAATAACTACTTCCTGCCAAGCCAACTAGAATATGAAATTGGACAGTTTATCGAATATTACAATCATCATCGCTACCACGAGAGCATCAACAACCTTACGCCTGCAGACGTATACTTTGGCAGGGGTAAAACAATCTTAGAGAAAAGGAGGTTAATCAAAAACAAAACAATTAAACAAAGACGCTTGCTACATCGTAAGATAGTCGCTTAATATAAACAATAATCAGAGATCAAAGCCTCCTGATGAAATAAACTAAATAAGTCTCAAATCATTCGACGACGTACAA
>CALBNC010000105.1 GCA_937896195.1 uncultured Gammaproteobacteria bacterium | reverse complement strand
TTTATCGGGCTATTTTTTTGTAAATTTAATGTCAACTGGTGCAATTTAAAGTACAATTCTGATGGGAAAATCAACAAAAACATAAAAACCAAAGGGAAAGGAAATCATGGATACACTTCAAATGGCTATTGCAGCCTCACTTATTGCTGTTTTATACGGCTTATTTACAATGAGCTGGATTTACAAACAATCACCAGGTAGCGACAAAATGAAAGAAATTTCAGACGCGATTGCAGAAGGTGCAACCGCTTATCTGAATCGTCAATACACTGCTATCAGTATTGTAGGATTGGTTTTACTGATTGTTATCACTTATTTCTTAGGCATAACAGTTGGTCTTGGCTTCTTAATTGGTGCGGTACTTTCAGGTGCAACAGGTTACATTGGTATGAATGTCTCTGTTAAATCAAATTCACGTACAGCTGAAGCTGCCAAGAATGGCGTGAACGCTGCTTTCCAAGTTGCTTTCAAAGGTGGTGCAGTGACTGGTATGCTGGTGGTTGGTTTGGCGCTACTAGGTGTTGCTGGTTATTACGCCGGCTTGGTTAGTTATGGCGTAGAGCAAAATGAAGCGTTACATGCTCTTATCGGTCTTGCATTTGGCGGCTCATTAATCTCTATTTTCGCTAGATTGGGTGGTGGTATCTTTACTAAAGGCGCTGATGTTGGTGCTGATATTGTTGGTAAAGTGGAAGCTGGCATCCCAGAAGATGATCCACGCAATCCTGCAGTAATTGCTGATAACGTTGGTGACAATGTCGGTGACTGTGCAGGTATGGCAGCTGACTTATTTGAGACTTACGCAGTAACCATCATTGCAACAATGCTGCTTGCAGGTGTTTTAGGCTTGGGCAACGAGGCAATTCTTTACCCATTAGCATTGGGCGCAGTGTCTATCGTTGCTTCAATTATCGGCACCTTCTTTGTTAAAGTATCTGATGGTGGGTCAATCATGGGCGCCCTATACAAAGGCTTAATCGTCTCTGGTGTATTGGCCGCCATTGCTTTTTACTTTGTCACGATTGACATGGGTATGGGTATGAATTTATTCTACGCTTCACTCATTGGTTTAGCGCTGACTGCGTGGATGGTTGTGGTTACTGAATACTACACTGCAACCGAACATAAACCAGTACAACACATTGCAGAAGCTTCTAAAACAGGTGATGGTACTAACGTTATTGCAGGTATCGGCTTAAGCATGAAATCTACCGCATTACCAGTATTGGCCGTTTGTGCTAGTATTTGGGGTGCTGAGGCATTAGGCGGCTTATACGGTATCGCTATTGCGGCAACTGCCATGTTGTCTATGACTGGTGTGATTGTTGCACTGGACGCTTATGGCCCTATTACTGATAACGCAGGTGGTATTGCTGAAATGGCCGACCTTCCTGAAGAAATTCGCAACATTACTGATCCATTAGATGCAGTAGGTAATACCACCAAAGCGGTAACTAAAGGCTATGCAATTGGTTCTGCTGGTTTGGCAGCATTGGTATTATTTGCTGACTTTACTAACGAATTAAACACTAGGGCTGGATTTGAGCCTATCACCTTTGATTTATCAAACCACATGGTAATTATTGGCTTATTCTTAGGGGGTCTTGTGCCTTACCTATTTGGCGCAATGGCAATGGAAGCCGTAGGTCGCGCAGCAGGCGGTATTGTTGAAGAAGTGCGTAGACAGTTTAGAGAGATGCCAGGCATTATGGATTACACGCAAAAGCCTGACTATTCTAAAGCGGTTGATATGCTAACCAGATCAGCAATCAAAGAAATGATTATCCCCTCTATGTTGCCAATTCTATTCCCAGTAGCTGTTGGCTTGCTACTAGGTGCTGAGGCATTGGGTGGTTTATTAATTGGATCAATTGCAACCGGTATCTTTGTTGCTATCTCAATGACTACTGGCGGTGGTGCATGGGACAACGCTAAGAAGTACATCGAAGATGGTCAACTGGGTGAAGGTCATGGAAAAGGATCAGACACACACAAAGCTGCTGTGACTGGTGACACTGTTGGTGACCCATATAAAGATACAGCAGGTCCAGCGATTAACCCATTAATCAAGATTATCAACATTGTTGCAATCATGATTATTCCTTTATTAGGTACGCCTTTACTAGGATAGTTAATTAATTGACAATAAAAAGGCGTGCAATAGTGCGCTTTTTTTTCGCCCTTAGAAAGCTTAACTTAATAAATGCAATAGTTATTTATTAGATAAAGATTAGAATTAAGAAAAATCAAAAAAAAGAGTGCTATTGCACTCCTTTTTTTAATAGATTAAATATTAAGCTTAGATGCCTGTTTCACGGTGAATGTGAACATTCAAGCCTTTGGTATTCTTAGTAAGAACAAAGTCTGCCTGCGCTTTTAACAGTTTGTCTGTGCACTCATGTAAATCAGTATATTCATCTTGGCCTGTGTCAAAACGCTTATCAGTAAGGTAATAAAAGAAACTTTTATATTTAAAGTTATCTAATTTAATAATAATAAAAGTGGAATTAGGATCTTCCCAAACTGCAGCTGGGAATAAAGTTGGCTTATCCTCACCCTCTTTAACAATCTCAATGTCAGCAAGTTGAACTTCTTTCGTTTCCTTTCTCCAGCGATTATTTAGATTATTTTGAATAGTGGTTAATTCGGATTCGGTAAATTCTGTGCTCATAATATTATAAATTTATTGACTAAGAATTTCTTCTAAACTAGGCTCAGTATCAGTTGTGCCGCCAGCTTCCATTTCTTCAATAGTAGCATCACGAACCAAGGTAACCTCTAGAACAAACTTGACATCTCTACCGCATAAAGGGTTATTGCCATCAATGGTAACTGTTGTATCGTCAACTTTAGTTACTAAAAAATCTTTAGGCTGGCCATCTTTATTTTCCATCACTACTTTAGTGCCCATCTGACGGTACTCTTGTGGGACATTTTCTATTTTATCAATAAATACCAATGACTCATCACGTGGGCCATATAGTTTTTCAACGTCAATATTAATTTCAATAATATCGCCCTGTTGACGGCCCTCAAGTTCTGCTAATACATCCTTACCAAGAACATCGTTTGCACCGTGCACATAGCCCACAGGATACTCAATATTAGAAAATACATTGTTAGTTTTTTGATCTACAACTTTGTAGATCAATTCAACGTATTTTGACTCTTCAATAAAATCACTCATAGCTTTTTAAAAAATTGTTGCGCCAAAAATCTTAACTACATCACTTTCATAGCCAAGAACCAGTCTTCCTAAATATTCACCTTTCTTATCACTGTTAAGCTTACCGTTGTTAGTTTGTCTATATAAAACAGTCACATGCGCACCACGACGAATCATACCTAAATAATCAGCACCTTTTTCCAAGCCTTTAGTTAGCTCACTACGTGCAAACTGCTTACCCATTTCAACTTCATTCGCACCACGAAGAAAGTCTTCAGAAAAATTACGCGTAAAAGCACCATAGTTGGCATTATTAGAAAATTTTATTAAGTCATCCCACATTGGGTGAGCAATAGCCAAAATTTCTTCGTCTGTCTTATCAATAATATTCATGATTTTAATATTCCAAAAAGTTTGTTTTTTATTTATTGTAAGTCTTTTATCAAAACCTACAATAGATAAAAAAGACCAGCATATAGTATGCTGGTCTTTTTATCAAAATAGAAAGTTAATTTCTATTAATCTTTACTCATCATTTACCAAATGGTAACAAGGAGCTTTAGACATAGTGTACTCACCAGTGTCACGATCACGATGAGAAACTGTCAATACATGCCAGTTTTCATCATCAAGTTTCATCGCGTCACCACGGTAGTAGTAACCAGGCCAGCGAGTTTCTTTACGGAAGAAAGTATGCTGGAATACACATTCAGAAGTACGATGACGGTGCTTAAGCTCCCATGCACGCATCAACTGATGTATATCTTCAGCGCCTAACTTCTCAAGATCTTCTTCCATGATAGACATTTTCTGCATACCCATGTTTAGAAGCTTATCATTAGTCATGTAAGAAACCGTTACACCACCACAGTACTCGTCCATAATCTTCTGAAGACGCTGTAGACCAGGCATCGGAAGAATGTAGCTTGGAGAAACTGTACCAGCTGTAATTTCATTACGGCCAACTCTATAAGTTTCTAATGGACGGAAAATTTGTTCTTTACGATCAGCAATTTGCTTATCAGAAACAACAATACCTTCACCCTTACCATCATCAATATACTTACAAGCAGCTTTAGCAGCTAGACGACCTTCAGTAAATGAACCTGATGAGAATGCATGTGGTGTACCACCAACAGCGTCACCAGCTCCAAATAAACCTTCAACTGACGTCATACGGTTATAGCCCCAGAAGTATTCTTCAGGAGAAAGATCCTCAGGACCTGAACACCATGCGCCACAACCAGTTGCATGTGAACCCATTACATATGGCTCAGAAGTCGTTAACTCTGGGTTAATGTACTTAGGATCAATGTCTGTTGCAGCCCATAATACCGCTTGACCAACAGTCATACCTAAGAAGTTTTCCCAGCCAACTTCTTCTAAATGTGGGTCTTGGAATGCTTCCATTGTTACCATGTGAATTGGACCACGACCTGCATTCATCTCTGAAATGATTGCAGATGTACGTAGACAAGTCGGGATTGGACGTGCTGAAACGTGTGATGCAGCAACATCAAGATATCTCTTACCAACCATTTCCTCTAATTGAGGGAACCATTTAGACTCATACTCTTCACCATAACCGTTCTGAGTGTAAGTATGAAGATGTAAGAAGTATGCGCCAACAGGACCATAACCATCTTTAAATCGAGCAAGAACGATACGGTTTTCCATTTGTGTCATCTGTGCACCAGCTTCGATCATTAGACCATATGCTGAACCAGACGACCACGGAGCATACCATACACGTCCTGCACCTTCACCTACTGAACGAGGCTTAAAGATGTTAGAAGCACCACCAGCACCAACAATAGTTGTCTTAGATTTAAATACATGGTAGTTACCTGTACGTACGTTAAAACCAACACAACCGGCAACACGGTTATCTTGTGCATCGTCCATTAATAGGTGTGTAACCATAATACGGTTGTACACTTTATCAGCTTGCTTTGTAGCAGCTTCGGCAACGATAGGCTTGTAAGATTCACCATGAATCATGATCTGCCACTTACCTTCACGCATATAAGCGCCTTTTGCAAGACCTTCAGCATTTTCTCTCTTAGGATCCTTCATTAACGGAAGACCCCATTCTTCAAACTTATGTACAGCAGAGTCAACATGACGAGCCATATCGAAAAGTAAATCTTCACGAACCATACCCATTAGGTCAATACGTGCATAACGTACATGATCTTCAGGATTGTTCTCGCCAAAACGAGTACCCATGTAACAGTTAATCGCGTACAAGCCTTGAGCAACAGCACCTGAACGGTTAATGTTTGCTTTCTCAGCAATTACGATTTTTTTATTACGGCCCCAGTATCTAGCTTCATAAGCAGCACCTGTGCCGCCTAAACCAGCACCAACAACAAGAATATCAATGTTGTCTTCTACAATTGTCTTAATGGCTTTCATGGTACTGTGCTCCTAATTTCAATGATAGTTTGTTAGACTCTAGTGTGTGTAATCCACCATCATCCATACGGATGTACTTAGGTTCAAATGACAATAGCTCTGAGTTACGCATTTCGTCACTCGGCTCTGCTTCATCTCTAAAGTCAGGAATCTTAGTTCCCCATGGTTGAGTTGTAATTGGCGACAAGAAGTTCTTAACGCGACCATCACGGAATTTAACTCTCCATGCGATCGTGCCTTTCTCTTCATCACGAATAGTACGTACACTATGGCCTAATGGCGCAAAGTCTGCGTAACCACGTACGTCAATAGCTTGGTGTGGACATGCTTTAACACATGAATAGCACTCCCAACACATATTAGGTTCAATGTTATAAGCACGACGATATTTTTCGTCAATGTGCATAATGTCAGATGGGCAGATATCTACACAATGTCCACAACCATCACAACGAGTCATATATACAAAAGTTGGCATATTGTTTCCTCTCTTAAGTTAATTAATTAATATTAGTAGTGCTTAGGCGCTTCGCGCTTAATACCAAGACCCATGTCCATTGGTGCATCTTTAAGAAGCTCCATTGAATGTCTGTTTTGTTGCCATTCATCATCTCTCGTTTCGTGAGGCAAGTTCTCGTTAGTACCATTAGCCTTAATGATTCGCTTGTTATAAGCAGCCACAGGCTTGAAGAACATGTGTGAGAATTTAGACCAATAAACACCACCAAATAATGATGCAGTTGAAAGGATTACTAGTGCAAACCAAATTCCTGTTCCGCCATTTGTAATTGACCAACCAATAGCTGTTACTGAAGTAGCCATCAATGCTAGTGAAAATGAATCTTTTCTAAGTGTAACGCTTGTCCAAGGAACCCCTTCAGATACGCTATCTACTTTGAATGAGAACCAGTACCAGAAAGAACCAATAAACAACAAAATTGCACCCGTATTCCATACTTGAGCTAATATCGCTGTTGACTCTTCACCGAAGATGATTATTGCAGTTGATGCATTAAACAAAATAAAACCATACATTGTTAAGATATGAACTAAACGACGAACTGGATCTGCAAACTCACCAGCTGTAGCGACATCTACTGCTAAAGTATTAGCAAGAATACTTACTTTGTCGCCAGCGCTAAGCTGCTTCAGTCTACCATCTTCATTACCAACTGAACAGTTTGCATCGCCAGCAGCTAATAGTGCCTCTGCTTTTGCAGCCGCATTGTCAAAATACGTCTTACTGCCTTTATGGATTAAGTCTGCAATTGTCATACTTACCACTAGGGCAACCATAATGATTACATACATCTGCATATCTGCATATGTATACGCTGCTGAATCTATTAAAGTAGCGATTGGTGTTGTGTCAAAATTGATCATGAGTTTAATTCTCCTTAGGTTAAATCAATTACTTCTGTTTATGCTAATCTCTCGATTGGCTCTTTTTCACAGTCTTGTTCTATCTCAAACGTGCGTTACGCTCTTGTTAAAAGTTCAACTATTATACTTCTTTAAAAGTTTGGTTTCAATGTAAACATGACTAGTTTATGGAGATATCATAATATACCTCTTTGGTAATATTAATCCATTCCCCACACAGTCACGTTTTTATGAATTACTATTTAGCTGAATGGCCGCTTAATTTAACCTCAACCTTATCTTCTTCCTTGATAGTTGCGTAGTATGCTTGTAATACTTTAGCGACTTCAGGGCGTGAAAATTCTGGTGGAAGATCTTCGCCTTCAGACAACATCTTACGAACTTTTGTACCTGAAAGTAAAACGCGATCTTTAGCTTCATGAGGACAAGTCTTCATTGAAGACATGCCGCCACATTTATGACACCAGAATGTCCAATCAATTTTAAGTGGTTGCGTGATTAATGCATCATCAGCAATTTCATCAAAGATATTATGCGCATCAAACGGACCATAGTAGTCGTCAACACCTGCATGATCACGGCCAACGATTAGGTGTGAACAGCCGTAGTTTTGTCTAAATAATGCATGCAATAAAGCCTCACGAGGACCCGCATAACGCATGTCTAGTGGGTAACCAGATTGAAGTACTGTATTATCTACAAAGTAATTTTCAATCAAGACTGAAATTGCTTCAGAACGAACATCGGCAGGAATATCACCCGCTTTAAGTCCACCTAAAACTGAGTGAATCATAACACCATCACAAATCTCGACAGCAATTTTTGCTAAGTATTCGTGCGAACGATGCATTGGATTACGAGTTTGGAATGCAGCAATTGTCTTCCAACCTTTATCATCAAAATAAGCACGCGTTTCAGCTGGAGTCATATATAAAGCGCCGAACTTTTCAGGGAAGCCGCCATCTGACAATACTTTAATAGGGCCTGCAAGGTTATATTTTCCTTGCGCCTTAACCATGACAACACCTGGATGTGCATCTTCAGTTGTTTTGAAAACTTTTTCACACTCATGATCTTTGTCAATGACGTACTTCTCAGTCACCGTCATTGTCGCCATAATGTCGCCTGACTTACTGCTAACGATTGTAATTTCATCGCCCGCTTTAACAGCTTCATCATCTGTTGATAACGTCACTGGAATTGGCCAAAATAAGCCATTAGTCATAGTCATGTTGTCGCAAACACCTTGCCAGTCTGCCTTACCCATGAAACCTTCTAAAGGATTGAAGCCGCCAATACCCAGCATAACAATATCACCTTCCTCTCTAGAAGAACATGTGATTTTTGCTAGAGATTCAGCTCTTGCTAATTCTGCTGTTAGCGCATCACCTGACAATGCTAATGCATTAAGTGTGTCACTACCATGTGGTGGGACTAATTTTGACATAGTACAATCCTATTTATGTTTAAAGATAAAAATTATACCTATTGTGCCTTTTTATACGGCCCCCATATAGGGATACTCTTATATATCTCTAAGGATATATACTAAAGCTTGATCTTAAATCTAACTCTTTGTAAGCCGTCTTTGGATTTATTGGCTATCACTTTGTCTTTCTTAATATCGTAATCTAGCGTACCACCACTAAACGAATCAAAGCCTTGAACCAAGTGCGCACGGCCTTTTAGATGCACCATCTGTTTTTGAATGAGATAGGTAATCTTACTCGCCGTTGCTTCAATAAAACGCGGCTGAGTTGGTTGGCTTTGTTGGTAGTGAGCACGCTGCTTTTTATTGCCGGTGGCAATCATTTTAGTCACTTGTGTCTGATTGCTAAATAGCTGTATCTTTTCAGCACTTAAAATTAATGACCCCTGAACTACGCTAGCCTTGCCAGTATAAATACTAATACCTTTTTTTTCATCAATGAGCACAGCCTGTGCTTTAACGTTGATAGGCTGAGTAGCGTCATTTTGTAGAGCTATAGAAACTCCAGGCATCAGACAAACTATAAGAAATAGCTTGTTAATCATATCGCCCTACTACGTCGCCCGTAAACTGAATTTTTTGCTTGTCTGCATCATAACGCATACCTAGTGCACGAATGTCTGCCACACTTGACTGATAATGAATGCCATTGTCTGTTATATAAACTTCTGCGTTGTTTGACTGATCAACTATTAAATCTTCAGTATCGATAGTTGATCCTGAATTTTGCAAAATATTAACTTGTCCTAACAATTGGATTGTTTTATCTTTCATGTCCATGCCTTGAGCATAAACCTTATTTTCTGGAGACAAATAAGTGGTTTTATCATCTGAATAATAATGTTTTTGATCATTGGACTGATCAACATATAAATCTTTAGTGAGCATCTTTTGGCCACTGTCTTGATTAATCACCACATCACCTGTTAGTTTCATTTTATCAACCTTAGTTTGCATGCTCATACCTTGGGAAATAATTTTTGAACCTTCTCCCAGATAAGTAACTTTTTCATTGCTTAATAGATCATCTGTATTTGTATCAACCAACAACTCTTCGGTGTTCATTTTATGGCTAGTCCCATTACTTGAGGAGATATCCACCTCCCCTTTAAAGCTTACCTCGCCAGTAGTGAGGTAATTAGCACGCTTAGATTTTAATATATAATCAGTTTCACCATTTTTATCGTAAATTGTTACTCTAGGATTAACCAATAAAGCTGGCTCGTCTTTAAAGTTAAGATAGACATCTGCTTCAACAAAATGAGACAGCACTCGGTTAATGTCAAATTCTTGTAACGCAAAGTTTTCAATTTTCTCTATATAACCAGATTTTCGAGAAAGTACGGACTGGGTAATCGCTTCATCGCTTCTTAATTCAATAGAATCTGGCACTGTTAATTGGTCAAATGAATAAGACAAACCCTTCATCAAAAGCCACATAGTGACAATAACCACTATAATAAATGTTGTAAGTAATAAATTATGTCTTAATTGAAAATTCATTATGTCAAATTCAGTTGAAAAAATTCGTGGTATTTACGCTATTACACCGGATGTTTCTCTTAACCTCGATCAAGTTGAAAAAGTAATTACTCAGCATTGTATTAGCATTTTGCAGTACCGACGCAAAACCGCTGATGACGATTTAAAGCTTAAAGAAGCTACTAAACTACGCCAATTATGTTTACAACATCATACTTTATTTATCATCAATGATGATATCAACCTCGCTCAAAAAGTTGGTGCAGATGGCGTCCATCTGGGCAAAAATGACACCTCTATCGAGCAAGCACGCCAACTACTCAAAGACGATGCCATTATTGGCGTGTCTTGTTATGATGATATAAATTTGGCAATCAATGCTCAAGAAAAAGGCGCTACTTATGTAGCTTTTGGCGCTTTATTTACGTCCAGCACTAAACCAGACGCACCTCATTGCTCATTAGACACTATTACCCAGGCTCAGCAAACTCTCAAAGTCCCAATTGTAGGTATTGGCGGCGTTGATTTTAACAATCAAGAGGATGCATTAAAAGCTGGATGTACTGCTGTAGCAATGGTTAGCGCTTTATTTGCACGGTAACTTTAGATTACAGGTACAATGAAAAAACATTGGCTTTGATCTTGTTCGATCTAACCAATAATAATTTACTAAACTTGAGGGAGTTTTATGTTCAAAATAGGTCTATTCAAGCCTAAGTGTCTATCAATTGACTTAGGCACTGTTAATACATTAATTTATTTAAATGGTGAGCTCGTTCTTGACGAACCATCAGTCGTTGCTATTCGTAATGAACCAGGCTCTTTAGAGAAAATAGTCGTTGCCGTTGGTAAAGAGGCTAAAAATATGCTGGGAAGGACGCCAGGCGCTATTCAAGCTATTCGACCAATGAAAGATGGTGTGATTGCTGATTTCAGCATCACCAAAAAAATGCTGCAGTATTTTATTCGTCAGGTGATGAAGCAAGGTTTCTTTTCACCTTCGCCTTCAATTTTGATTTGTGTTCCTTGTGGCGCCACCCAGGTGGAGCGTCGAGCTATCAAAGAAAGTGCAGTTGAGGCGGGTGCTAAAGAGGTATTCTTAATCGATGAACCTATTGCTGCTGCATTGGGTGCGGGCATGGATATTGGTGAGTCAGCAGGAAACATGGTGGTTGACATTGGTGGTGGTACTACCGAAATTGGCATTATGTCTCTTAATGGTATCGTTTATGCAAATTCGGTGCGTGTTGCTGGTGACGCCTTTAATGAAAGTATTACCAAGTACGTGCGTCGAGAGCACCAAGTTATTATTGGCGAAGTTACTGCTGAAAAAATTAAAGAAGAAGTGGGTTCTGCTTATAAATCTAGTGCTATTAAAAAAGCTAAGTACATAGGTAGAGGTGTAGCTTCAGGACTGCCAACTGAGTTTATTATGACTAACACCCAAACTCTAGATGCTTTAAGAGAACCATTAACAGCAATTATAGCTGCCATCAGAGTCGCTTTAGAGCAAACACCGCCTGAACTATCTTCTGATATAGCAGAAAGTGGTGTCATGCTAACTGGGGGTGGCGCATTATTAGAAGGCTTGAGTGAGTTAATAAAAACTAAAACGAACCTTGATGTTCACATTGCTGACAACCCACTGATTTGTGTTGCTCACGGTGCCAATATGGCATTAGAAATGATTAATAAACAACAAATGGCCTTTGTATCAGCTGAATAAACTCAATGAGGAGAATTCATCTAAAACCCATATTGATTTTAGCTTTTTTATTATGCGTCACAGGTTTTGCGCAAGCTAACAATCATACAAATGATCAAAATTTAGATGTTAATCAATTAGAATTATTGGCTGAGCAAGGTGATATATCTGCTCAATACGAATTGGGTGTTATGTATGCCGAAGGCGAAAGTATTGACAAAAACAGGACAAAAGCTAAATACTACTTAGATAAGGTTATTGACAACCAAAATCAAAGTAGCTTAGCCTTTGTTGACGTAGCTAAAATATATTGGGAAATGTTTGAACTTTGGAAGTACTAATCCTGCCTAGATCTTAAGAGCCAATTACTTAGAGCGGCTCGGCATCATATCTGTTTCGACTAATGCAGCTTTAGCTGGCGCTACTGAAAGAACAGCTTCCTCAACTTTAACTACCTGTTCCACTTCATGCCAACAAGAGCTTAAAAATACAGCAATGGAAACGATTAGAGCTAGTTTGATAATCTTTATCATAATTGTCGGCCTTTTATTTGAAAGTTAAAAACTATGAAGTCGCATTAACAGTATTTTGCGACTCTTCAGGTTTTTTGTCAGAAGTTTTTGCATTTTTAAGATCAATCACTGGCTTATCAGGCATTGTAATTTTACCCAGCACATCTATGTCATTTTCACCAGTGAGCTCACCAGTAACAACACATTTTTCAGAAATTAATGTATTATTAGTTGTTGAATGATGGATTGCCCTAGAAGGAATTGCATCAGTAAATAATGAAATGCACAAGTTATATATTAGACCAAGAAAAATAATGCCTGAAATTTTAGAAATTAAAAAAATTTACAAAAAATATAGTGGTCGCGCCATTGTAAAAGATGTGTCATTTTTTGTTCAAGCTGGTGAAATTGTTGGCTTAATCGGCCCTAATGGCGCTGGTAAAACTACCTGCTTTTATATTGCTTGCGGACTTGTTAAGCAAGACGAGGGCAAGGTCTATATTAATGAACTTGATATTAGCAAAATGCCTATGCATAAACGAGCTCAAATGGGGATTGGCTACCTTCCACAGGAGCCATCCATTTTTAGAAAGCTCTCTGCTGAAGATAACATTATGGCGTTGTTAGAGAATAATACCAGCCTAGATGAAGCGCAACGCGAGCACCGATTAGAAGAGTTATTAAAAGAATTTAACATTGAGCATATTCGCCATCTTCAAGGTATAAGCCTGTCAGGTGGAGAAAGAAGAAGAGTAGAAATTGCACGTACTTTAGCCCTTGATCCAAAATTTATTCTACTTGATGAGCCTTTTGCAGGCGTTGACCCTATTTCAGTTAGAGATATACAAGCTATTATTTATCATCTCAGAGATCGCGGTATTGGTGTGTTAATTACAGATCATAATTATCGAGAAATGCTAGATACTTGCGATCACTCCTATGTTCTTAATGCTGGAGAGATTATCGCCAAAGGTGACAAAGAGCAAATACTCGCAAACCGATTAGTTAAAACGGTATATCTAGGAGAAAGGCGAGTTGGGCAAGTCAAGAATCCAAAAAAACGGCCCATTGATAAAAATAAGGGTTTTGGCTTTTAACAATAAGGCAATTTCCAAAATTTCTGAAATTTTTAATACTTTATTCAATAAAAATCAATTAATACGTTAAAACTCAAAAATTTGGAAAAATACCCATAAAATAGAGCCTTAAAGTCTAATAAATGAGGTTTTAATCACTATTTAAGTAATAAATAGCACTTAAATATGGTTTTTTAGCGAATTAAACCCAATAAACGTTTGATTTGTAAAATTTGCTAAATTTTAGAGTCAATTTCTATAATTTTTTGCACGCTAGGGCAATATAAAGCACATTTTATTTCATATTTATAAATCTTAGAGAGCACTTCTTTATAAAATAGCAGTTGTTTTGTATGCGCAAGTTTTTGTCGTTGGACAAATTGTTCGATTGACTCATGCTCTGCTTGGCCAGCAGTTTTAAAATCAATAATCCATAAAATACTATTATCGATGAAATATCGATCAATAATAATACTATGACCATCAACAACAAACTCAGCCTCAACTTGTGTGGATTCTCGAACTTTAAATAGCCACTCAAACTGAGGATCGCTTTGAGTGTTTTGAATCATATGCATAACAATTGCTAGCTGTTGATCTAGTTGATGTTGTGCAAATCCGGCCTCAATTAAGCGTAATTTAATACTGGCTTGATCAATTGAAAATTGCTCTTGCTCAAAATATTGATGCAGCAATGTACCCATCAAACTTTTAAACTGAACCTCGATACTCAGCCCAAAATCGATCTTTTCATGTGCATGATCTTCCAGCTGTTGGTAATCTGGCAATTGCTTATAGCGTAATAATTCTGGTGCCTTTACTAATGCTTGGTCAGCTTCTATTGTTGTCGGACTAACTTGGTCAAACTGGTGTTGAAATTTAGTCGCCAATAAAGATAGCAAAGTGTTTTTTCCGGCTTTATTGCTTTTGTTTAAAGTGCCTAATAAATGTACTGACTGTTTAGCTCTAGTCATTGCTACATACAATAGGCGCAGAGTTTCATTGTTGTTCTGCTGAGATTCTACATGTTTAAGATAATCATACGTTGCGCTATCCTTAGACTGCACATAAGATTTCATCGGTGCCAATAATAAAGACTGGTCAATAGATTCTTGAAGATGAATAATGGGCGACTGATTACTCTTTGAAGATTTACCCAATCCAGGCATAATCACCCAATCAAATTCCAAACCTTTAGATTCATGAATAGTCATCAGCTGAACACGGGCTCGAACACTGGACGCATAAAGCTCGGCTAGCATTTGATTAATGGTTGTAATGTTTAGCTGTTGTTGTAATTCACATTCATGAATAATTTTCATAAATTGATCTTTAATCATCGACTCTTTAACCGATAAACTCGACTTTGGCATGAGTTGATAAAGTGCAAACTCAAGTGTTTGTACAAAGCTAAATCTTGCACGTTGTCCAATGGCTTGCTCTAAAGCACCAGCAATATGTTGTGCGCGTTTTTGGCCATCTGCACTCAGATTTTTTAAACCTTGTTTGCTGGTAATAACTTCCAAGATAACTTGTTCATCATTTTGCGATAAAGCCAATAAATCTTCTAATAATAACCCACACCAAGGCGAACGCAACAGACTAAGCCAGGCTGTTTTATCGCCTAGGTGAAGCAAAGCGCGCGTTAGGCTTAATAAATCTTTACTGAATAAGGCCTCTTTGAGTGGTGTGGTTTTTAAAGATTCAAACTCAATCCCTGCATTTTTTAAAGCGGGGGCAATGTATTTAAAATGGGAGCGGCTTCGTACCAAAACAGCAATCTGCTTATCAGGGTTGTTTTGGATAATATCCAAAACAATTTGCGCTTCCTGTTGATCTTCTTTGTAAGCGCAAGGATGCATCTGAATAGCTGGTTCATTATTTTGATTAGCCGCAATAGAAGGTGAATAGCTAATAGCACCTAAGTACGCATCTTCCTGTTGAGGAAAAATTTTAGAAAAAATCTCATTATTAGCTTCGACCACGGCTTTTGTAGAGCGAAAATTAGTCGTTAATTGTAAAAATTCAGGGCTAATATTGGCAATACCTTGGGCGCGTACTTGCAAAAACAAACCCACTTGGGACTGTCTAAATAGATAGATAGACTGCATGGGATCGCCCACTAAAAACAAAGTTTTATTGTCGTCTGGCTGCCAGTTCGTAATCAATTTTTCAATCAGTGAAAACTGTGTACTCGAGGTATCTTGGAATTCATCGATCAGCAAGTGCTGTATTTTATAATCTAAAAATAACGCAATATCACTTGTTTCATTTTGGCTTAATGCCTGATCAGCATCCAGTGCCACTTGAATAAAATCGGTGACTTGTTGTTCGTTAAATAAAATATTTAGCTGTGCAACTGCAATTTTTAAGACTTGAGCAATATCATCTAGCACCTGAATTTGCGCGGTGTCAAAATTTACATCAGGCAGCTTATTAACATCGCGTAATAACGCGCACAAAGCTGTTTGACCTGACAAATCTGTCAAAGTTTCAAGTACAGTTTGCTTTTGAATTTTTACATCTGCTGGAAAACCGTTGGCTTTAGTAAGTTGCTTACGACAATCACCGGCTGCAGTGAGGCATAAATTAGCCAGACTTTTCCATTTGGGCAGGTCATTGACACTGGCACAAGGTAGCTCACTCAGACTGGAGATTTCTGGCTGAGTATTGCCACTTAAGGCGGTAAAAAACTCAGTATTAAAATGTTGCTGAGCTTGACTTGATAATTGTTCTAAATGTCGATTAATAATAGTCGCTGCGCTATTTTCTAAATTTTGAATATTTAAGGTATCTTGCAAATAGAGTTTATCTAGCCATTGATCACGCTTTTTTAGCATGGAGGTGACTAGCTGATAAAAACGATTCACATTATTATCTAGATATAACAAGGTACTGCTTATGCAAGTACCAAAATCCTTGTCATCTATACTGAGTAATGTTTGCTTGGCTGCTTGCAAATACAACTTATCTTGTTGCCAAATCTGGGTAATAATTTGCTTATTAACCCAATTTTGAGGTTGTGGATATCGACTGGTAATTAAATTAGATAAACCATCGATGGTTGATATTTTTAGCCGTTGAGGCATGTTGATCAAATCCCAACTATTTACTTTTGATTGCTCTAGGACTGCTAAGGCCAAATCATAGGTTATCTGTTTATGTGCCTGTTCAGGGCGTTTGTCAGTTGCAGATTTAAGTGCTCCAATAACTCTAGCCTTAAGTTCACTGACTGCTTTTTTTGTGAACGTCATCGCCAGAACGCTTTCGGGCGATTCACTAATAGATAAGAGTTTTAAATAACGCTGCGTGAGTAGCTCAGTTTTGCCTGAGCCCGCAGGCGCTTGAATAAGAAAAGAGCGGGTCGTATCTAGGGCTTGAGATCTTTGTGTTTGGTCATCCATACTCAAAGCCTAAGCCAACCTACATAGATTGTGGCGCACTAACACCTAAAATACTTAAGCCGTTAACCAATACTTGTTTCACGGCACTAATTAATAACAGCCTGGTTGAGCGAAGCTCAGCTTCGTCCACCAAAAATTCACTATTATTGTAATAGCTATGGAATTCACCCGCTAAATCTCTTAAATAATGAGCCAAAACATGAGGCTCATAATTGAGTGCACTGGATTGTAATATGCCCTTATAGCGATTCAATTCTTTAATTAAAGCTATTTCCATATCACTCGTTAATCGAGACAATTCAGCAGGTACTTTGTCCATTGATTGGGCTTGTTTAAGTACCGAACAAATTCGAGCATGCGCATATTGAATATAAAATACAGGATTTTCATTGGTTTTGGATTTAGCCAAATCCAAATCAAAATCCATATGCTGTTCTGATTTTCTCAAGATGTAGAAAAAACGTGCTGCGTCGTTGCCGACTTCATTGCGTAATTCTTCCAAGGTCACAAATGAGCCGCTTCGCGTTGACATGGCAACTTTTTTACCGCCACGATATAAATTAGCAAATTGTACCAACAAAATTTCTAACTTTTTTGGATCGTGCCCGAGTGCAGCAATAGAAGCTTTAACTCTGGCAATATAGCCATGATGGTCTGAGCCCCAGATGTTAATTATTTTGTCATAGCCACGTTCAAACTTCTCTAAATGATAAGCGATGTCCGAAGCAAAGTAAGTATGCATGCCATTCTCACGGACGACTACACGGTCTAAATCATCACCAAAATCTGTGGTTTTAAACCACAAGGCGCCATCTTTTTCATAAATATGGTCTGAGCTTTGTAAAGCCTCAACTGTCTTTTTAGATAGGCCTGAATCGACCAAAGATTGTTCTGAAAACCACTGTTGATATTCGATACCAAATTCAGATAAATCTGTTTTTATGCCGCCTAAAATACTATCAATCGCTAACCTAAAGATTTTAAAATAATCTTTTCCGAGTGCTTTTTTGCAATTCACAATCAGCTCGTCAATGTGCTTTTCTTTGTCGCCTCCCTGTTTTTCATCTTTGCAGGCATCTTTGGCAATATCATACTTCTCTACGCCGCTAATTTGCTTGGCAATATCAAAAATATAATCACCTTTATAGCCGTTGTCAGGAAACACCTTAACGTCGCAAAAACGTAAATAAACAGAGGTTGCCAAGATATCCATTTGTCGTCCAGCATCATTGACGTAATACTCGTTATCCACTTTAAATCCGACTGCACGCAAAAGATTTGACACCGTCGCGCCATAGGCTGCACCTCGGCCATGGCCTACATGCAGCGGACCTGTTGGATTAGCTGAAACAAACTCAAGCAATACTCGTTGATCTTGTCCAATATTAGATAAACCGAAAGTATCACCTTTGGCAAGGATATCTTCAAGCACTTGATTGTTTGATCCTTGAGACATAAAAAAGTTAATAAAGCCGGGCCCAGCAATTTCAATTTTGTTAATTTCACTGGCATTGGCTAGCTTATCGACAATTTTTTCAGCCAATACCTTGGGTGCACATTTAGCTTGTTTAGACAACACCATAGCAATATTAGAAGCAAAATCTCCTTGAGCTTTGTCTTTAGAATGATCCAATCGAATCTCGCTTGGCACACTCTGTAAAACACCCTCATCGATCAATGCTTGTAATGCTTGGGTTAATAGCTGTTGTAGTTGTTGCTTCATATTAAACCTATTTATTTGTCTTTTTTCATTAGTGTGCTTCTTGCCAAGAGTTGCCAACGCCCACATCGACTTTCAAAGGAATATCGAGCAGATAAGCGTTCTCCATTAAGTCTTGTATTTTATGAGAAAACTCTTCAGCCTTATCAGCCTTCACTTCAAACACCAGCTCATCATGCACTTGCATGATCATTTTGATATCCGTATTATCTTGGCCAATCCAGTCATGCACATCAAGCATGGCTTTTTTAATAATATCGGCACTTGAGCCTTGCATAGGTGCGTTAATAGCAGTTCTTAGTGCATGTTGTTGTAGCATTTTATTCTTGGCATTAATTTGCGGCAAGTACAATCTTCTACCCATAACTGTCTCCACATAGCCTTGAATTTTGGCAGATTCTCTGGTGTCTTCCATGTATTGAGCTACGCTTGGATAGTTCTCAAAATAGGTATCAATATATTCTTTGGCTTCAGTGCGTGAAACATTAATTTGCTTGGCTAATCCGAAAGCGCTCATGCCATAAATTAGGCCAAAGTTAATTGCCTTCGCTCGACGACGCTGCTCCTTAGTTACCTCATCAATAGCAACTTTAAACATGGTGGAAGCTGTCGCACTATGGACATCTTGATCATGATTAAAAGCGTCTAATAAATTAGAATCTTGTGAGATATGCGCCATAATCCTAAGCTCAATTTGGGAATAATCTGCTGCAATTATTACACAACCTTCACTGGCAACAAAAGCACCACGAATACGTGCACCAAGCTCAGATCTAATAGGAATATTCTGCAGGTTTGGATTGCTTGATGACAAACGACCTGTCGCTGTCACTGCTTGATGATAAGAGGTGTGCAATCGCTTAGTATTTAGGTCTATCTGTTTTGGTAGTGCCTCTAAATAAGTTGAATTAAGCTTGGTCAAAGTTCGATAGCTTAAGATTAAATCAACCAAAGGATGGTCTAATAACTTGAGTGCTTCTTCATTAGTTGATGGTGCGCCTTTTGGGGTTTTCTTCTTCGGCTCAAGACCCAGACCATCCTCAGAAAATAGGATTTGTTGAATTTGCTTAGGCGACTCCAGATTAAAAACCTCACCGGCTAATTCATAAGTCTGCGCTTGAATACTTTCCATCTGCGTTTTAACATCGAGCTGCTGAAGGCTCAATGAATTAACATCGAGCTTGACGCCGTTACGCTCAATTTTTAGCAGCACTTTAATCATCGGCAATTCAATACGCTGATACAGTTTAACCAACTTGGGATACTGAGCAAGATGCTCATCTAATACTTGATTTAATAAATCTGTCACAATGACATCTTCACAAGCATAAGGACTAGCAACCTCTAGAGAAACTTGGTTAAAGGTGATTTGCTTTTTGCCTTTGCCTGCTACTTCAGAAAATGAAATAGTTTGGTGGTTAAGATAGTGCTCAGATAAGTCATCCATATTGTGTCGGGTTGCCACTGAATTTAACACATAGGATTTCACCATAGTGTCATCTGAAATACCATTTAGCTCAATTTGGTAGTTGGCTAAAACATGTGCATCGTATTTAAGATTTTGGCCCACCTTGCCAATACTCGCATCTTCCAAAATAGGTTTTAGAGTATCCATAACTTGTGAAAAATTAAGCTGCTTAGGCGCATCTAAATAATCATGCGTGACTGGAATGTAGAAACTGTCATGGTCAATTAAAAATACCCAGCCCACAATTTTTGCATTCATGTAGTCAAGTGAATCGGTTTCCAAATCAACCACGAAACTTTCGCATTGCTTTAAGCGCTCAACCATACTGATAAAAATTGATTCATCCAGAATGGTAGTTTGTGAGTAGCCTTCCAGAAGATTTTGTGCAGGCTTGGAGACTTCATGCAGCTGTTCAGCGACATTATTTGAAGAGGATGCACCCACATCTCCTAATTGCTTAAGCCACATAGAAAATCCATACTGCTGATATAAATCAGCCAATTTGGCACTATCCTCACCAGGCTCGCTCTCTAAAATATTACACGGTAAATCTACATCAAATTTCAAACTCACCAATCGATGTGACAAGTCTAATAAATCGAAATTATCTCGTAACTTTTCACCTACTTTGCCTTTGATTTCACCAGCATAGTTTTTAATACCATCAATATCCTGGTAAGACTCAAGCCACTTGATGGCGGTCTTTGGGCCAACGCTTGGCACGCCTGGGATGTTATCTGCACTGTCGCCGGTGAGCGCTAATAAATCAAGAATTTTTTCAGGTGCAACGCCCATTTTTTCAATCACACCTTCGCGATTATAAGTAGTCCCCGTCATATCTAGTTGGGAAATATTATCACTCACAAGCTGCATTAAGTCCTTATCACCACTGGCAATAATGGTTTTTATGTTATTTTGATCAGCACAACGACTCAAGGTTGCAATCACATCATCGGCTTCTACATCAGGCACACACATAAAGTGAAATCCCATGGCGCGAATGATTTCATACAAAGGCTCAATTTGGATAATTAGCTCTTTATCTGCAGGTTTTCTATGTGCTTTATACTCAGGGTAGATGTCATGACGGAAGTTTTTACCTTTGGCGTCAAAAATAGCGATTAGTTTTGCTTCAGGGAATTGCCTTTGCAAACGCTTAACGGCATTCACTACTCCAAACATAGCGCCTGTTGGGAAGCCCTCTTGGTTGCTTAGGTTTTGTTTTAGTGTAGAGAAGTATGCTCGGAATAAAAACGCCGAGCCATCTAGTAATATTAGCTTGTGTGACATACATCTAATTTTACCAATTTTTAGTCACTGCTTAAGTTGTAAAATAACATTACTTTAGTAATTCTTAGCCTTATGTCAGAAGTTCTCATTCATGTAGATCAAGTTAGTCTGAGCCATCATGGAAAACCGGTTCTTGATAAGGTTAGCTTTGATCTTAAAGCAGGTGAATTTATCACCCTGATTGGCCCAAATGGCGCTGGTAAAAGCTCTTTGATTAAAATTCTATTAGGTCTAATCAAGCCAGATACAGGCAAGGTTAAAAAATCAAGCAAAATTCGCCTAGGCTACACACCACAAAAATTCATTCCTAACGAATTTATCCCTATTACAGTTAGTGGGTTTTTACAGCTTAATCAAAAAACTGAAGTAGCATTTCTAGAGGACACTGCAAAATTAACGGGTATTGAGTCGATTCTCAAGAATGAATTAAAAAGTTTATCGGGTGGTGAAATACAGCGTGTTTTGCTCGCAAGAGCTTTGTTGGCAAAGCCTAATGTGCTTATTTTGGATGAGCCTGCTCAAAATTTAGATGTCAATGGCCAAATGCATCTATACAAACTTATTCAAGATATTCATCAGCAACAGGGCTGCGCGGTATTGATGGTTTCACATGACTTACATCGGGTGATGAAAGAGTCTACTCAGGTGCTTTGCCTATATCACCATATTTGTTGTATGGGGCAGCCGGAATCTATTTTGAAAGATTCTCAGTTTAATGATTTATTTGCCGACCAAATGGATGAACTCATGGCAACTTATGAACATCATCACAATCATTGCCACGAAGATTAGAACGCTTTATTGGGCAAACATCCGTGCAGAATTTTGCTGCAAAAAGCTACCTTTAGATATTTCAACCAATAAATCCCAGCGCCCTTTAAGGGGTAGTATCGTCTCTACTTGGTAAGCACCATCATTGGTTTTTATCATTGGCACTGAATAGTCATACTTCATTTCCAACGGCCTGTAAAAATAAGCAACGGCATCGGCCTTATTAAGGCTCACGTCTTGTTTGGTGCTAACAGCACGATAGGTTTGCTTAACGCCATGAGTAACAACCTTGGGCAGTACCAATTCTAATTTCCAGCCTTGCTGAATTAACTCATCACGCTTCTTTAAGGTACTTCCATAACGCTCGCCCGTTTCGTAGGCATCAGCTACCACTAAGCCTGGATGAGTTTCTAGCGCCGTTATAATACGCCAAACTGTCGCACCAACTAATGCAACAAACAAAACTAGCATTAGCATCATAACTGGAGATTTTTGAACGGTCATCGCATACTTCTCGGAGTGAAAAATGAAGTCTCGTATTCTAATGTAGATTTCTCACCTTTAACCACAAAAGTTACCTCGTAATCATCTCCGACATTATTTTCATAAGCAGATAGATAGACATAAATAGATTTAACATTACCCGTTGGAATCATGACTGAATCTAGGTTCTCTTTTGACTTAAGGTCTTTAATTGAGCTCTTAAAACTGATAGCAACCTGCATGTCTTTATCAGTTTTGTTCATCACTTTAAGTTCATATTTATTACGAATAGAGCCATCTGATAACTGTACAAATAATGGCTGCCTATCGTGTAAAACTTTTAAGTCCATCGAGGCCAATGTACTCACGCCATAAGCTAGAATGGATAAAGCAGAAACTAAAATTAAGCCATAGATAATCACTCTTGGTCTTTTGTATAAAGGCTTTGGCTCTTGATTAAATTTCATCTCAGCTAAAGAGGTGTAGCGAATCAAGCCTTTTGGTTTTCCTACTTTTTCCATCACCGCATCACAGGCATCAATACACAAGCCACATGTGATACACCCATATTCCTGGCCTTGACGAATATCAACGCCCGTTGGACAAACAGCGACACACTGATGACAGTCAATACAATCGCCATTATCATCAACAAAATTTCCTTTATTAAGCTTGCCACGACGCTCACCACGATAGTGATCATAAGTTGGCATAATACTTTGGTTGTCTACCATAGCGCCCTGGATTCGAGCATATGGACAAACCCACAGACATGTTTGCTCGCGCATAAAGCCTGCAAAAATATAAGCACCTAAAGCAATAGCCACCGTAATAGTAAAAGTAGTTGTACTGAGGTTTGCATTGAAATAATCTGCCCAACTAACGCCAAAATATAACATCCAAGTCACGCCTGAAAATAGAGCGATCGATATCCAGATTGTGTGTTTAATTAGTTTAACCTTAAGCTTGAAAAAACTCATTGGCGCTTTATCTAGTTTACGTCGCTTAAGTGGCATTCCTTCTACTTTAGTTTCTACCCAACTGAAAATATCGGTCCAAACTGTTTGAAAGCAGAAATAGCCGCAAAAAACGCGACCTAATACAGTGGTCATGGCGGCCAGTAAAATAGCTAAAAATAGCAGTACCATAGTGAGCATCCAAATATCTTGTGGAAAGATAGTAATATCAAAAAGATGATATTGCCTATGTTCCGTGTCAAACAAGATGGCTTGCTTATCATTCCAAGTTATATACGGACCTATAAAGAAAGGCGCCCAAACTATCATAGCTAGCCACTTAAGGTGGCGAAATTTTCCACCCATTCGCTTTGCGTGAATCGTCTCATCTCCTAGGTTCTGAACCCAGTGCTCACCTTCCTCATACAAATTTTCAAGCTGAATCTTATTATCACTCATGACTATTTTATTGATGTTTAAAAAGAACTGCAATATAATAACATTATTCAGTTTTATTTTCTTGATTTCAATCAATTAAAACTCATAAAAATGCCAGTAACTATTAAAATAACGCATCTGATATAATGTTCAATTTTTACGACCGAACATACTATGAAAGAGATTATTGAAGCTGCTTTTGAAGATAGAGCAAACATTAACCCACAAAATGTCACACCAGAAGTAAAACAGGCTATCAATGAAGCGATTCGCATGCTTGATTCAGGTGAAGCGCGTGTTGCGCAGCAACAAGGCGTGGGTGACTGGATCGTCAATGAATGGCTTAAAAAAGCGGTCTTACTTTCTTTCAGAATTGAAGACAATACCCCTATGCAAGGTGGCTTTACCCAATACTACGACAAGGTTCCTTCTAAATTTGCCAACTTAACGGCGCAGGAATTTAAGGCAACAGGCGTTCGCGTAGTTCCGCCTGCAAGTGCACGTCGTGGCTCATATATTGCGAAAGATACGGTTCTTATGCCTTCATACGTTAATATTGGTGCATACGTCGACTCTGGCACAATGGTTGACACCTGGGCAACTGTAGGCTCATGTGCACAAATTGGTAAAAATGTTCACTTATCTGGTGGTGTTGGTATTGGTGGTGTATTAGAGCCATTACAAGCTAGCCCAACCATTATTGAAGATAATTGTTTTATCGGTGCTCGATCAGAAGTTGTTGAAGGTGTTATTGTTGAAGAAGGTGCGGTTATCTCAATGGGCGTTTACATTGGACAATCAACTAAGATTTTCAATCGTGAAACAGGTGAAATTACTTATGGTCGAATTCCTGCAGGTTCGGTTGTTGTTTCTGGAAACTTACC
>CALBNC010000104.1 GCA_937896195.1 uncultured Gammaproteobacteria bacterium | reverse complement strand
ATCAGGCTCTGTCTCAGATTCAGCTTTGCGCGTAAATAATGGTGCAAAAATAAGACCCGCTTCAAACAATAGCCACATCGGAATCGCAATTAATGTTTGTGAAATGATATCAGGTGGGGTTAGTAGCATGCCTAATATAAAGGCACCAATGACAACATAAGGTCGATTCTTTTTAAGATTTTCAATGGTAGTTGCGCCAAACATGATAAGCAAGATGGTAGCAATTGGCACTTCGAACGCTACACCAAATGCAAAAGATACCTTGAGTACAAAATCTAAGTAATATTGAATATCAGGTGTAAAGTCAACAGTGCTAGGACCAATGTCAGATAAAAATCCAAAGATAACCGGAAAAACCACATAAAAAGAAAACAACAAACCTGCATAAAACAAAATTGTTGAAGAGATAATCAAAGGCATAACCATTTGTTTTTCACGCTTATAAAGGGCGGGAGCAATAAATTTCCAGATCTGATAGAGTAGATAAGGCATGGCAATATAAACCGCCATGATTAGTGCCATTTTAAGGGGTGTTAGAAAGGGCGATATAACCCCAATAGCAATAATATTGCCACCTTCAGGCAGTACATTGATAATCGGTGCAGCAATGAAGCTATAAACTTCATTAGCAAAAGGAAATAAACTGATAAAAACGACCAAAATAGCAATCACTGAGCGTAACAAAATATCACGCAGTTCAACCAAATGTTGAACAAAAGTCATTTCTTTAAAGGTCATGTTGTATTTTTCTTGACATCAGTTTTGATGTCATTAATATCTTTCTTGGTTTCATCTAAGATCTCAACAATATTGGCATCTTTGTCCATGGCGCTGAGCTGCTCCTTGAACTTATCAATCTCCAACTCTTCGCTTACATCTTCTTGAATTTTGGCAATAAATCGCTTGGCTTTTCCAACGTACTTGCCTGCTGCTCTAGCAATACTAGGCATACGTTCAGGGCCCACAACGACCAAGGCGATAATGCCAATTAAAGCAAATTCCCAAAAACCAATATCAAACATGAAGGTCGTTTATTTAGTGTCTTTTTCGTTGTCGTTTTCAACAACTTTAGCTTCAATTACATCATCTTTGCTAGCTGGCTTGTCATTCTCACCTTCTTTCATAGATTTTTTAAAGCCTTTAATGGCGCCACCTAAGTCGCCACCAATGTTTTTTAGGCGTTTACCACCAAAAAGTAGCAATACAATTACTAAAATAATTATCAGTTCAAAAGGTCCTGGCATCATAATTCTCTCCTATTTTGTTTGTTAGTTTATTTATCTCTATTGGCTTTTTCTTCTAACCCTGACAAGCCAAAACGTCTAGATAATTCTTGCTCTATTTTATCGAATTCTATGTTCTTGTGTCGTAGTAATACTAACGTATGAAACCATAAATCGGCCACCTCGTAGATAATTTTACTATCAATACCATCTTTAGTCGCCATAATAACTTCAGCAGACTCCTCACCGATTTTTTTTAAAATCTCGTCAGTGCCTTTATTGTATAAAGAGGAGACATAAGAGCTACCGGCACTTGCATTTTTACGCTGTTCTAAAATAATTTCTAATTGTTTGAAAATGTCATCCATATATATCCTTTGGGTCTTTTATGATTTTGCTCATTGTTTGCCAGTTATTGTCATCTAATTTTTGAAAGAAGCAAGAGGCTCTCCCAGTATGACAGGCGATGCCACCAACTTGTTCAATTTTCAGTAGGATAACATCACGATCACAATCTGCATAAACATCCTTAACGATTTGCATATGACCTGACTCTTCGCCTTTAAACCAGAGTTTTTGGCGAGACCGAGAATAATACACAGCCTGTTGTTTTTCTATGGTCAATGCTAATGATTCTTTGTTCATCCAAGCAAACATAAGAATTTCATTGGTTTTGTGATCTTGAGCAATGGCAGGTATCAACCCTTGCTCGTCAAATTTTAGCTGTTCTAATGCATCCATAGTTTGCGCCATTCATCAGATAAAATGATTAATTTTACCGCTACCAATATTGTATATGAAATTATTTGTTTTTACCTTTCTTATCTCGTTAAATACGCTGTCTGATATTGGTAATTTGTCACTTAATAGTGAACGTTCTTTATATATTGTGGATGGCGACAGTATAAGCTTACAGATGCGTATTGCCGGTATAGACACGCCAGAAATTAAGCAAACATGTCGAAAGCATGCCAATAAAGTGATTGATTGTGGTCGACTGTCTAAAAGCTATTTACAAAAATTACTTAAAAGTATCCCTGGAAAAATTGTAATACAGCCTACTGGTGTTGATCACTATGAACGTATCTTAGTGCGTATTTTTAAAGGAAATACTAATATTGGCAAGCTTATGGTTGAATCAGGCATGGCGTTTTCTTATAAAGAGACTTATCGCCTGGAAGAGGATTTAGCTAAATCGGAAAAATTGGGTTTTTGGAGTTTCCATACCCCACCTATTGAGCCATATAAATGGCGAAAAATGGGTCGTCGTTAGTTTTGTATTGTTAAGAAGATCTTATGGATATTAATATTGTCAATAAAATAGTTTTATTTTGGGTGATTTTCTTTATTACTCCTGGACCAGTATGGTTGTCGGTTATGGAAGTAACCCGCAACTTGTCTTTTGCAAAAATTTGGACTTTTTTCTTTAAAATATTCTTGCCTGTCAATTTGTCTATTCAAGTTCCTCAGGCTATTATTTGCGTTATTTTTGTAGAATATATACTTAATATATTTTCTGATGTTGGTTTTTGGCTTTATGTTTCAAGTGGGCTTTATATTATCTATCTAGCCTTCAAGGTTATGAACAGTAAGCAGTTAAATATTAATTCACAGTTGGGTTTTATAAATCTTGCAATGGTGATGTTACTGTCACCAAAAATATGGCTATTGTTTCCCTCTGGTGCAGTTATCGCCATTCAGTTGCAACAGGGAATGTTGATAAATTCAGCTTTATTTGCCTCATCAATGTTGATAATATCAATCTTAATGTTTTTTATATATGTCGTTATTGGAAAGATAGGCGCCAAGTTGCTAAAAGATAACTTTACTTATCTAACCTTTGTTCTTTTGATTTTGTTTGCGTTATTCTTGTTTTATGAAGCGATAGACTTAGCCAACTAAGATTGTTACTAACGCATGGTGACAAGTTCTTCTGCACTAGAGGGATGGATTGCTACCGTATCATCCAACTGTTTCTTGGTCGCCCCCATCTTAATGGCAACGGCAAAACCTTGTAGCATTTCATCAGCGCCATGACCCATAATATGACAGCCAACTACTTTTTCATCATCACCTTCACAGACTAATTTTAAAGCAGTGGTTGTTTTGTGATCAAGCAGTGCATCAGCCATTGGTGTAAATTCTGATTTGTAAACTTTGACTTTGTCAAATTTTTCATTTGCTTGTATTTCAGTTAAACCAATCGTGCCAATTGGTGGGTGTGAAAAAACCACCGTTGCAATATTATCATAATTAAGATGACGATCAGTCATGCCGTTATATAGGCGATCAGATAGCCTTCTTCCAGCAGCAATAGCAACAGGCGTAAGTGGTGCACGCCCCGTTGCATCGCCAAGTGCAAAGATATGGTTAATATTGGTCGTTTGGAACTTATCAGTAGGAATGAAGCCACGTTGATCAGATTCAACACCTGCATTTTCCAGCCCTAAATGTTGAGTCATTGGGTTGCGGCCCACTGCCCAAATAATAACATCAAATCCAGAGAAATCACCTTTGTTGGTATGTATGGTTTTATCTTTTGATATTTTGTCAATCTGCGTATTATGATGAAGTTTAATACCATGATTGGTATAGTCCTTATCTAGAGCATCTTGAATCATTGGATCAAAACCACTAAGTAACTTGCTAGATCTGCCAAATATTTCTACCGATGAGCCAAGCGCATTTAACACACCTGCTAGTTCAACACCAATATAGCCACCACCAATCACAGCTGCTTTTTTAGGTAACTCATCTAGTTCAAAGAATCCATCTGAAGTGATGCCATATTTTGCACCCTCAACATGAGGTACAGCAGGTTCACCACCGGGTGAAAGTACGATTGTATCAGCGCTATACTCTACGCCATTAACGATGATTGTATTTTGGTCAACTAATTTACCGAAGCCGTGAATATAGTCTATTCCTAATTCTTCTAAGTAGCCATCGTACCAAGAGGTAATGCCTTTAATATAATTATCTCGACCCTCTTTTAGAGTTTTCCAAGAGAAGTTTTTAATTTCAACATCAAAGCCAAAGCCTTTTGCGCTATTAATTTGTGTGGCAGTATTAGCTGCAAACCACATGACTTTTTTCGGTACACAACCCACATTCACACAAGTACCACCAATGGTTTTAACTTCAATGACAGCGCATTTTTTGCCGTATTCTGTGGCTCTTTCTACTGCTGATAAGCCGCCAGATCCAGCACCAATTGCAATCATGTCATAATGTGTTGTCTTGTTTGTCATTATATTCTCCGTATAACTAACGAGGCTTTCCCGTCAGTTGTTTAATAGCCAGCTTTAAGACTGGCTACAATAAATTTATCTAAATTACCATCAAGTACATCGCCTGTGTTACTTGACTCCACTCCAGTTCGTAAATCTTTAATGCGTGATTGATCAAGTACATATGAGCGAATTTGATGACCCCATCCGATATCAGATTTGGCATCTTCCAGCTCTTGATTTTCACTATTACGTTTTTGCATCTCAAGCTCGTAAAGCTTCGATTTTAACTGCTTCATGGCTTGATCTTTATTAGCGTGTTGGGATCTACCATCTTGACACTGAACCACTGTGTTAGTTGGTAGGTGAGTGATACGTACTGCTGAATCAGTTTTGTTAACGTGCTGACCACCTGCGCCACTAGCGCGGTAAGTATCAATACGAATGTCTGATTTGTTGATGTCAATATCTATATTGTCATCAACTTCTGGCGAGACAAATACAGAGCAAAATGATGTATGGCGTTTACCATTAGCATTAAAAGGTGATTTTCTAACCAAACGATGAATGCCAATTTCACTTCTTAACCAGCCATACGCATATTCTCCATCAAAATGTATGGTGGCAGATTTTATGCCTGCTACTTCACCAGCTGAGGCCTCCATAAGTTTGACTTTAAAGTGATGTTTATCACCCCAGCGTAAATACATGCGTAATACCATTTCTGCCCAATCTTGAGCCTCTGTACCGCCTGAGCCTGACTGAATATCGAGGTAGGCTGAATTGGAGTCTAAATCTCCATTAAACATGCGCTCAAACTCTAATTTAGCGATTGATGACTCAATAGATTCTAAATCATCTTTAACACCTGCAGCAGTCTGTTCGTCGTTTTCTACTTGTGCCATGTCAAGTAATTCCACTGCATCTGCTAAAACATTGTCAGCTCGCTCAAATGTTTGGCAAATATTTTCTAGCTTTATCTTTTCTTGGCTTAATGCTTGAGCTTCGTCTGGATTTGACCATATTTCAGGATTTTCCATTTCGAGCAAAACCTCTTCTAAACGACCTTGCTTTTCTTCCAACTCAAGATGCGTAGACAATAAGCACGAACGCTCAAGTAAGTCATTAATTTTTTGATAAGTAGATGATAGCTCCATGATGTTGATTTTACTATTGAGTGGACATAAAAAAAGCCCCAAAAGGGGCTTATTGTAAAAATAATTTAAATTATTTTCTCAGGCCTAAGCGCGAAATCAAATCAGAGTATGCATTCACGTTTGTACCTTTAAGGTAAGTCAGTAATTTTTTACGTTGAGAAACCAAATGTAAAAGACCTCTTCTAGAGTGATGATCTTTTTTATGCGTTTGGAAATGCTCAGTTAAATGTTTAATACGAGCTGTTAATAAGGCGACTTGTACGTTAGTAGAGCCGGTATCTCCATCAGTAGATTGGTATTCTTTGATAATTGCTTGTGTATCAATTGACATAATAAATAATTCTGAAACTTAAAATAATAAAGGGTTAATTATACGCTAATTTGGATAATTGTTCTAATATTTGGACAAATAAGTTAATAAAAATCGCTCTCACCTTCGGGGCGTGTTTTGAAGCGTTTATGTATCCATAAGTATTGTTCAGGGTATTTTAAAATTTGTGTTTCTAGTATTTTATTGGTTATAGTGGCACTAATGGTAGCATCAGAATTAGGGTAGTTATCAATAGGTGCTTCAAAATTCATACTATAGCCTGACTCTGTACGATTAAAGAAAAAAGGTATTACGACAGTATTTTCATATTTAGCAAGACGGGCTGTTGCAGATACAGTGGCAGTTTGAATGTCAAAAAAAGGTGCGAATACGCATTTGTCTACTCCCAAGTCTTGATCAGGCGCATACCAAATGGGAAGTTTATTTTTAATGGCCTTAAGTAAAGATTTAATATCTTTAGCTTTAATCATAGTTGCGCCGTGGTCTTCATAAGCTCTACGCATGATTACATCAAATAAAAGATTGTTTTGAGGACGGTAAATATTAGCAATATGATGCTTTAGCAAGAGTGCACGACCTCCGAGCATTAATGGCATAAAGTGCCCTGATAATAAAACAACACTTTGTTTATTTTTAATAGCTTGCGTTAAATAGTGCTCATTATGAATACTAAGCAGGGATTTAATTTTTTTATCCGTTGCAAAATAAGCATTTGCAGTTTCAAAAATAGAAATACCAATTGATTCAAAATTTTGTCGAACGAGTATTTCAACTTCTGATTTATTTTTATTAGGGAAGCAGCGGGAGATATTAATAAAAGCAATTTTTCTAAAGCGGCTGAGTAAAGGGTATAAAGCCATACCCATTAGCTTTCCGAGGGCTACTTGTATATGAAAGGGTAGTTTGGCGCCGAGTTTCATCAGGCCAATCAGTAGCCATGTCGGAAGAAATTTAGGATGATAAAATTTTCGATTATTCATTAAAATACATTTTATGCCTTATATTAGTCAAAGCTTTATTGACGAACTCCCCAATCAAGTCGATATCGTTGATTTGATCAATAAACGCGTGCCACTTAAAAAATCAGGCAGTGATTATCGTGCACCTTGTCCATTTCACGGGGGTAAAAATAGCAACTTTGCAGTCAATGCTCACAAGCAATTTTATCATTGTTTTAAGTGTGGTGAGAGTGGCGGTGCTATTAGTTTTATTCAAAAATTTGATAACTTGAATTTTGTTGAGGCGATTGAAACAATTGCCAGTGAGTGCGGACTAGCTATTGAATATGATTCCAACTCTAAACCTGTTGATCCAAGATTTGAGCGCTATCGATTATTATCTCAAAAAGTGGGTGAATTTTATACAGCGCAATTACGCAATTCACCGGCCAAAGATAAAGCAGTTCAATATGCAAAAGCCAGAGGTATTAGTGGGGCAATTGCTAAACGCTTTGAGTTAGGCTTTGCAACACCAAGCAATAAAGATTTACTTGTGCACTGTGAAAATAATGAGCAAGAGGTAACTGATTTAAAAACACTCGGACTGGTCAAAGAGGGTCAATACGGAGATTATGATTTTTTTCGTGATCGCCTTATGTTTCCCATTCACAATACCAAAGGCAATATTATCGCTTTTGGTGGTAGGGCATTTGAAAACGATGCAAAAGCTAAGTATTTAAATTCTTCTGAAAGTGTTATTTTTTCTAAATCAAAAGAATTATACGGCCTACATCATGCACGCAAGTACTCTAGGTCAATGGATTATATGCTCGTAGTGGAAGGCTATATGGACGTTGTGGCACTCCACCAGGCAGGTATTACTAAAGTAGTTGCTACACTGGGTACAGCGACTAGCCCCGAACATTTGAAAATATTAATACGAACTAGCAATGTTATTGTTTTTTGTTTTGATGGAGATGATGCAGGTCGTGCAGCAGCTTGGAAAGCCTTAAAGATTACTTTATCAGTGATTAAAGCAGGGGCAACATTTAAGTTCTTATTCCTACCCGATGGAGAGGATCCTGATTCATTAGTGAAAAAGGAATCAGCCAAAGCTTTTGAGGAGCGAATCTCTAAAGCACAGCCTTTGTCCCAATTTTTATTTGAGCATCTTAAGGCAGAAGTTGATTTTGACACCATCGAAGGTAAAACTTTATTTTTAGAGAAAGCAACAGCCTTAATAAAATCAGTTAATTACGAAGTATTTCAACAGCAACTATTAGAAGGCTTGGCTCAAGTAGTGGATCAAAGTATTGACCAAGTTCGCTCCATTGCTGATCAGCAAAAACCTCAAGCGCAAGAGTCAGCAAAAGTTTATACAGAACTGGACATGGAATACGAAATCCCTAATGAAGTAAATTTGTCTAGTTTTTCAGGCTATGACGAGCATTCACCAGTCGAATATAGGCCTGTATTCAAAAAGACCAATACAAAGGGGTTGATGTCAAAGATGATAACTTTATTATTAAATTATCCTACGTTGGTAGAGCCAACCATTGAGGTTAGGGTTCGCGCTATTGAAAATTCACAAGTACTATTAGAGCTTGTTAGATCGGCACAAATGGATGAGAATATTTCTCAATCTGAACTAATTGAGCCTTTTCAAAATAAACAAGGAATCTTCAAACGCTTGAACCAACTTCGTGCTCTCGAGCCTCACTTAAGTGAAATTCAGGCTCGAGAAGAGTTTTTGTCTATTCTAACAACCATAGAAAATCAGCAAAAGGCAGAACATATAAAAGCCTCTATTCATCATGCCCATACCCTGGAAGAGCAACAACAAATCATGGAAGGTATTCTTAAAGGTAAACGAAAGGCTTAGTTATCTTAGACCCATCTTAATCGTTTTGTCATTGGTTAAAATGTGCTCCATGGTTTCGTTAAATACGATAGCAGCAGAGTTAGACCCTTGACAATTCCTTTTTAATTTTTTCTTACCTTTCGAATAGCAATTTTTAGGATGATCTAATCTGACTAGCATAATATATTTTGGATTTTTAACAGGTGCAAAACCTGCAAAGAAAGTACGTTGAGCGCCATTCTTATCGTATGATCCATTGATACTCATCTCAGCAGTGCCTGTTTTCCCTGCAATACTATAACCCTTAATACTTGACCAGTAACCAGAACCATCATTAGAGGCGACACTATCTAACAATTCTGCTATTTTATCAGTTGATTTTTTATTAAAAATCTGAACTTTTTCTTCATCATAAAACATATTTTTAATAAGTTTTAAATTAGGCATTGCTCCATTATTTGCAAAAACAAGATAAGCCCTAGCAAGTTGAGCAAGATTTGTATTCATTGGACCATATCCAAAAGAAAGGGTGCGTTTATCCATTAGACCCCAAGATGAATAATGCCTTAGTGATCCTGAATTTTCAATACTCGGAATCAATCCTAAAGGGTGGCTAAAGCCAAGCTTATTCCAGGTGTTGTACATATCTTGTTTGCTGAGTCGCTCAGAGACATTAACCGTGCCTAAATTATGAGATTTTTGTAGTATTTTTTTAATAGTAATTGAGTCGCCATATTTTCTAACCTCTCGACTCGTTTTAAGGTGTCCGATTGATTTGCTAACATCTATCAATTCATCATCTTCAGCAGTAATTTTCCCCTGATCAAGCGCTAAAAGCATAGTAAATGGCTTCATGGTAGAGCCGGGCTCTACTTTATCTGACAAGACACGATTACGATAATGCCCAGGATTGTATAAGCTTTTATCATTAGGATCATCTGCAGGATAATTAACCATGGCCAGCACCTCGCCATTTGGCGCCAAAATAATGGCTGAACCAGAATCGGCTTGGTGTTTTAAAACAGAAGTTTTAATGGCGGCATAAGCGTGATACTGAATATCTGTATCGATGGTTAGCTCAATATTATGACCATGAGAGAGTTCAGATTGCACTTGTGGATTGAAATAAGCCTTGTCAGCATTATTGGTAAAATTTAAATAATTTTTGCCATTGACACCGGCTAGTATATTTTCAAACTCTGCTTCAATGCCTGAGCCACCTTTATTTTCTGAGTTGACACGACCTAAAAGAGGCGCCATAGAAGCTGACTTGGGATAATACCTTTGAGTGTCTTGCCTTAATACCACAGCTTGCCCGATTCTCTTATTTGAACAGCTGTCAACTATAATTTTCGTACCTTTAACTGATTGCCACTGTATGGCATTAAGTGCTTTATCAAGCAGACTGATTTTGGCATGAATCGATTTTTTCTTGCAAATCTTTGTTTTTTGTTTTTTAAAGGTAATAAGGTTTTTAAGAATTGGATCGGTAAGCGTAAGATTTTTTTTAATAACTAAATAACGTGATTTTATTGCTCTTTTTCTTTCAAGTAATGCGCTTAATTTATCCTTATTCATGTCCAATGCTATTGCTAATCCTGGAATGAATGCTGGGTCAATTAGCATAGGATCAAGGATAATTCGTTTAAGCAATCTAGAGCTGGCCAATATATTGCCATTTCTATCTAGGATGTCTCCTCGTCTTGCTGTATTAGTCTGTACTTTATTAGCTTGATTGCGCGCGCGCTCTTGGACAGATACTCCTGGTTGATTCGCATCAGAAATCGAAACAGCTTGATAAGAAAAAAATCCAAACAATGTAACAAATACAAATTTTACAAAACCTTGTCGACGCCAATATCCCTGTACTTTTTCAACACCAGGAATGAGTTTAAACAAAGAGAATTTCATAACGCTAGATTGCCTTTATACCATCTACCAAAATCTTTTTTCTGGGCTTCTTTCATGCCTAGCGAGTTAATCGCATGTACCTTAATTTCATTGCCACTCATGATTTGAGAGTGCTCACTAAGTAGCTGCTTATTAAGCGCCATCGCTTGATAATGCTCACTATTTGTTTGATTAATTTGCTTGTAAAGTGTATAAGTCTGGTGGTGCCAGATAATACTAAATAGACTCAGAGTAATAATACTAATGAGTATGATCAAGTTGAATTGAGTCTTACTAATGTATGCAGGCAGCATTAGTTTTTAGCAGCCACTCTTAGAATGGCGCTGCGCGAGCGTTTATTATGTGTTACTTCATCTTTACTGGCAAACTGCTTACCTAAATCTTTAAAAGGCATTTTTTCTAAAGCCTGATCAAAAATTGGCAACCCTTTTGGTAATGCTTTTTGCCGTGAATTTTTCTGAATAAATCTTTTAACAATTCGATCTTCAATAGAGTGAAAGCTAATAATAGATAACCGACCATTACAGGCCAACATTTGCTTGGACTGCTCTAATGTTTCTGTGAGTTGCTTTAACTCTTCATTGATAAAAATACGAATAGCTTGAAAGGTTCGGGTGGCGGGGTGTTTTTTCTTTTGACCTCTAACCACTTCACTAACAATATTGGCTAATTGTAAAGTGGTCTCTAGTGGCTGTTCTAGTTGAAATTTTTTGATACGACTGGCAATATGACGAGATTTTTTCTCATCTCCAAATTGATAAATAACATTGGCAATTTCCTCCTCACCTGCTTGCGCCAACCATTGTGCTGCACTCAAACCAGCTGTTTGGTTCATGCGCATATCAAGAGGACCTTCGTTATTAAAACTAAACCCTCGTTCTGCATTATCTAGTTGTGGAGAAGAGACGCCCAAATCCATCAAAATACCATTAATTTTGCCAGTAAGACCCATGTCTTCAATCATTGTATGCATTTGTGCAAATGGACTGTGGATTAGTTTTAAACGAGGGTCGTCAAAGGTTTCTTTGGCGTAATTAATAGCGCTAATGTCTTGATCAAAAGCAATCAACTGAGCATTATCACCTAGGCGATCTAAAATGCCTTGTGAGTGCCCACCACGCCCAAAAGTGGCATCAATATAAATACCATCTTCGATTAAATCAAGCGCTTTGATAGATTCATCAAACATAACTGATTGATGATGATTTGATGTCATAACGACAGCTGGGATATTTCTATTGGGGTGGCTTCTTTTTTGCTTAACGCATCTAAATTGTTAAGTTGTTTATTCCAAGTTTCCTCATCCCATAATTCAAAATTATGACCTTGGCCACTTAGGATAATTTTTTTGCCTATGTTGGCATAATCTCTTAATGCACCTGGAATTAAGAGACGAGCTGCTTTATCGAGATCACAATCAGTCGCATGACCAATGAGTTTTCGTTTTAAGCGTTTGGTATGGATATTTAAAGAAGGTAGGGCACTGACTTTTTCTTCCAGTGCTTGCCAATCTTTTAAGGGGTATAACAATAAACATGGATCGTCAGGATGAATACTAAGTACCATCTGTCCGGCGCAAATACTATCGATCTGAACCTGATGACGCGTGGGGACCTTTATTCGTCCCTTTGCATCGACTGTTAAATTGTGTACACCTCTAAACATTTTTTAATGGCGTTAAACAATCGTGGCTAAGCCTAATGAAAGGATAACTGCTGCCGATGCGTAGATAAATGTTTGTAGTAAAGCTTCCATATTTCTCTCTCCCAAGTGTGTGATTAATTGCATTTTTATAACTCTCCTCATGTAGCTATAAAAACATTTTATACCACTTTGTACCACTTTCAACCACTTTATTATAATTTTGATGAAAATACGTTTAATAAAAATTTAACAAATTGTTGAAATGCGACAAAGGTCAGAGTTTAAAAGGGTTTTAAAGGTGTTATCTTGATAAAAAAAGCGAGTCTTTGGTCGAAAAAATCCGGTTTTTTGCTAGAAAAAGAGTAAATTTAGAGAATGACAGACATTTTTTTAAAAATTTTGGATATTTTGCAAATGAGTAAATTTAGCCACCAACAATTTCAGGCCCCATGAGCAGGGTTGGTAGGTAAGTAGATATTTGTGGAATAAAGGTGATCATCAGTAAAAAACCCAGCATGAGTAATAGCCACGGCAAGGTTGATTTGATTACTTCAATGAGCGGCATGCCGGTAATGCTTGAAGTGACAAAGAGATTCAGTCCAACGGGCGGGGTGAGCATGCCAATTTCCATATTAACCACCATAATAATACCTAAATGAATAGGATCAATGCCGAGCTTTATGGCAATAGGAAATAAGATAGGCGCCATAATCAGCAATACGGATGAGGGCTCCATGAAGTTGCCAGCGATCAGTAACACTAAATTAACAAGGAGTAAAAAGCCCCATACGGGCATTCCAAATGCAATAATAGTTTCAGCGATTTCGTGTGGAATACGTTCGTTGGTCAGTACAAAGGCAAAAAGCATGGCGTTAGCAATAATGAACATCAGCATGATTGAGGTTTTTGCTGAATCCTTAATGACGGTCGGTATTTCTTTTATTCTGATATCTTTATAAACAAACACGCCCAAAATAAAAGCATAAACAGCAGCGACAGCGGCGGCCTCAGTTGGGGTGAAAATTCCACCATAAATACCACCCATGATAATAACCACTAAAAACAACCCACCAGAGGCTTTAGTGAGTGTTTTAATAAAATGCTTAATGCCTTTAAAAGGCACACTTGGATAGTCTTTAATTCTGGCGGTGAAGTAAATGGCAATCATCATCATTGAGCCAATGATCAGTCCTGGAATAACACCTGCTAAAAACATTCTACCGACGGATACTTCAGTAGCAGCGGCGTATACCACCATCACGATAGAAGGCGGTATGAGAATGCCCATGGTACCAGCGGAGCTAATGACTCCGGCGGCGTAAGATTGTGGATAACCCTCTTTCACCATGCCAGCAATCACAATAGAGCCAATAGCAATAACAGTGGCAGGTGATGAACCAGAAACAGCGGCAAACATCATGCAAGCGAGTACAGAAGCCATTGGCAGGCCGCCTTTAATCCAGCCTATACTGGCGATAGCAAAATCAACCAAACGTTGTGCAGAGCCACCTTTGGATAAAAAAGAAGAGGCCAGAATGAAAAATGGAATCGCCATTAGTGTGTAATGCTCCATAGCACTGAATAAATGACCTGCAAGGGATGCTAGAGATTCGCTACCGAATAGAAGAATAACAGTGACACTGGACAGGCCTAATGAGAAAGCGACAGGAACACCCATAGCCATCAAGCCAAAAAGCATAAAGAATAGAGTGAAAATAATCATTCTTTATAGTCGTTGTTGTGCGTATCAAAATGCATGGAAGATGTTTTGTTGTTGATAACATCTATGGCCACTTCAATCAGTCGATAAAACATCAGTGCAAAGCCTAGTGGCAGGATGATTTTGGCTTGCCATTCTAGGATCGGCAAGTCTTCCATTTCAATGTCAATATCTTTAAGTAGCGATACGTATTCATAACTACCAATAAACATAATGATGACAAATACCATGCAAGCTGAAATGGCAAATAAGGTGATTATTTTTTTATTTTTTTTAGAGAATAAATCAACAACGCTATCTACTGCAATGTGTGCACCGCATTTGATAATATAAGAAGCACCTAGCAAAACTAGCCAGGCAAATAAATAGGTCGTGGCTTCGAGTACCCAAACGGCGCCAGAATTAAAAACATAGCGAGCAACAACTTGTGAAAAAGTCAGTAGCGTCATCGAGGCTAATAAGAGGGTGATAAGCCACTCTTCAAGATGATTGATAAGGTTTGAGAATTTAATCATGAAAAAATCTTTGCGTAATTATGACTATTGCTAATATGTCTTTGATTCATAATTATGAAAAGGTTTTTTATAAAAACACAACACTTAGATTGGTTGTGTTTTCATTATTTCCTTAGTTTTTGGCGTTACACTGCTGTACTGCAGCAATGTTGTCTTTGCCCACTTGGTCTTCAAATTGAGCCCAAACTGGCTTCATAGCGCTCACCCATTGTTGCTTTTGTGCATCAGTAAGTGTGTGGATATTGGTTTTGCCAGAATCCGCAACAGTCTGCATATCTTTAACCGCTGCATCCAGTGCAAACTGCGTAACTTGAGCTGTTACTTCTTTAACAATTTGGTCTAACTGCATACGAATGTCAGTTGGCAAACTGTTCCAAAAGCGTTTGTTAGTAACAAGTGCGTACTCTAAAACACCATGGTTAGAAATAGTGGTATCTTTTTGTACTTCAAAGAATTTCATTGAGCGAATATTTGACCAGGTGTTTTCTTGGCCATCAATAACACCCATTGCAAGCGCATTGTAAACTTCTGAAAAAGCCATTTTTTGTGGATTTGCATTAACCGCTTCAAATTGTGCTTTAAGTACATCAGAGCTCATGATACGGAATTTCAGCCCTTTGGCATCTTCAGGGTTAATTAAAGCATGGTTAGCTGAAATTTGCTTCATGCCGTTTAGCCAGTAGCCTAAACCTTTAATGCCTTTTCCTTCAACAGCCCCTAAAAGCGCCTGACCCTTAGCAGAGTCGGTAAAGCAATTAAGTGCTTGTGGGTTTTTAAATAAGAAAGGCAGGTCAAATAGTGCCCATTGCTTAGTGTATTTGCTAAATTTAGATAGAGATGGTGCTGCTAATTGAACATCATTCAATAACAAGGCTTTTAAAACAGAATTATCATTATATAGTTGAGAGCTTGGAAAAACCTCAACACGCACTTTTCCGCCTAGACGCTCATCTACCAGTTTTTTAAACAACATGGCACCTTTGCCTTTGGGTGTAGCTTCTGTGGTGACGTGTGAAAACTTGATCACAATTTCTTTAGCAGAGGCTATAGGTGAAGCGAGTAATCCCATGGCAACAACAGTGGCTGCTATTAATTTTATATCTTTTTTCATTTTTCTCTCCTCAGAGTAGTTTAGTCAATAACAATTGCAAGGTTATGCTATAAGTTTAATCCTGTCAATGGCCTTCTAAAATAAAGCATGTGGCTTATCTTAGTGATAATTTGTTGATAATTTTGGCACTAATTTCTTCAATAGAAATTTGAGTGGTATCTATAAAAGGAATGTTGTTTGAATGATAAAGGTCTTCTGCGCGTTTCACTTCATTTTGACATTGCTTTAATGAAGCATAATTACTATTACTTCTTCGCTCATCCCTGATTTTTTGTAAACGAATAGGGTTAATTGTAAGACCAAATAATTTGTGTTTGTATTGTTGCAGGCTTTCAGGCAGTTTTGTATTTTCTAGATCTTGTTCGATAAGTGGATAGTTTGCCGCGTTGATGCCGTATTGTAATGCCATGAATAAGCAGCTAGGTGTTTTGCCAGAACGAGATACACCAATCAAGATAAGATCAGCATTCTCATATGTTTTAGAGCCCAATCCATCATCACTGCCTAGGGCAAAATTAATACTACTCATTCTGTTTGAGTAGTTATTATTATGATTCATGCTGTGAGATTTACCAGCAGTATGTGAAGATTTTAGATCTAATGATCGTTCCATTTTTGAGATAAAAGTCTCAAAAAAATCAAAGAACACGCAATTACTTTTAGAGATCATGACTCGAAATTCGCTGTTAATTTGAGTGCTAAAAACCAATGCCGGCTCACCTGCTTCCAAAGATGCGCTATTAACCTTCTTAACGGCGCCATGAGCTTTATCAAGTGTGTCAATAAAAGACAGGTGAATTTTAGTAAAATTTAAGCCTTCGAATTGGCTTAAAAGACTACCCCCTAAAGCTTCTGCCGTGATACCTGTACGGTCAGAAATAAAGAAGACAATTCTATTTTTATTGTTTTGATTGACCAAGATGTGACCACGTTTTTATAACTGTATCTGGGTTAAGCGAAATACTGCTGATTTTTTGCTCTAGCAACCATTGTGCAAATTCTGGATAATCAGAAGGACCTTGTCCACAAATGCCAATGTATTTATTTTGTGCATGACAGGCCTTGATTGCCATAGAAATCATCTTCTTAACGGCAGGGTCTTGCTCATCAAAACCATCAGCAATGATGCCAGAATCTCGATCCATACCTAAGGTAAGTTGCGTCATGTCATTTGAACCAATAGAAAATCCATCAAAGTATTCTAAGAATTCATCTGCAAGAACAGCATTTGAAGGAATCTCGCACATCATGATTATTCGAAGACCATTAACACCTCGCTTCAACCCATTGTCCTTTAAAAGTTCAATGACTTGTTTGGCTTCACTTAAAGTTCTGACAAATGGAATCATGATTTCTACATTGGTCAACCCCATTTGCTCTCTAACTTTTTTGAGTGCTTGACACTCGAGCTCAAAACAAGCTCTGAAATCTGCTGACAGGTATCGAGCCGTTCCTCGAAAGCCAATCATAGGGTTTTCTTCAGTAGGCTCATATCTTGTGCCTGCATAGAGGTTCGCATATTCGTTGGATTTAAAATCCGACATTCTAATAATAACGGGATTTTTAGAAAATGCAGCAGCAATAGTGGAAATTCCCTCGGTAAGTTTACTTACATAAAATTCAAGAGGAGAGTTGTAGCCCGCTGATCTGTGTTTAATTTCTGCTTGCATGTCTTCTGGTAATTGATCAAACTCTAATAAGGCTTTCGGGTGAATTCCAATGGTGGTGTTAATGATAAATTCTAATCGCGCCAAACCAACACCCGCATTAGGAATGTTGGCAAAATCAAATGCTCGACTAGGGTTGCCGACATTCATCATAATTTTGGTTGGGATTTCAGGCAATGCATTAACAGACAATTTTGTATGTTCAAAGTCCAGTATGCCTTCATAAACATAACCTGTATCTCCTTGCGCACAAGAGGCGGTAACTGGGGTTTGGTTGGTCAGTATTTCCGTTGCATTGCCAGTACCTACAATGGCAGGCACACCCAATTCTCGAGCAATAATAGCTGCGTGACAAGTGCGCCCTCCACGATTAGTGATAATAGCGGAAGCGCGTTTCATGACTGGCTCCCAATCTGGATCAGTCATGTCTGTGACCAAAACATCGCCTTCTTGCACTTGATCCATTTCAGAAATATTACCAATAACACGAGCAGGCCCATGTCCAATTTTTTGACCAATCGCTCTACCCTCAATAAGCACAGCAGACTTTTGTGTTAATTTATATCTATCTATTGTATTTGAATTGTCTTCTCTACTTTTGACAGTCTCAGGGCGAGCTTGAACAATATAAAGTTTATTGTTGCCACCATCAAGTGCCCATTCAATGTCCATGGGTCTTTGGTAGTGTTGTTCAATAGTAATCGCGTAGCGTGCTAATTCCTGAATTTGATCATCATTCAAACTAAACTGTTGCTGTTGATCTTTAGGGACTGATTCAATGGCAACGGTACTTTTTAGATCATCATAAGCGTACGTCATTTTGATTTCTTTAGAGCCTAAAGTACGACTGAGAATAGCTAGTTTGTTAGCCTGTAATGTTGGTTTGTGTACATAAAATTCATCAGGATTAACTGAGCCTTGAACAACGGTTTCGCCTAGGCCATAAGCAGAGGTGATGAATACAGTTTCATCAAATCCAGATTCAGTATCAATGGTAAACATAACGCCACTCGCACCAATATCACTTCTGACCATTTGTTGAATGCCTGCAGATAGAGAAACCTCTGAGTGTTCAAAGCCTTGGTGCACACGATATGAAATAGCTCGGTCATTGTAAAGCGAAGCAAACACTTTTTTAATTGAGCTAAGTATGTCGTTGATACCATGAACATTGAGATAAGTTTCTTGTTGTCCAGCAAATGAAGCTTCGGGTAAGTCTTCTGCAGTTGCAGAAGATCTCACGGCAAATGTAGCCGTCTCCCCTAATTCTTTTTCAAGTTGCTGATAATTACTAACAATTTCATCATGTAATTCATCTGGAAAATGAGATTCTTGCACCCAGTCTCTAATAGTTGAGCCCACTGATGTTAGCGCTTGGATATTATTAGGATCTAAATCTTTAAGTAACTCATTAATTTTCGTTTTTAGATTATTATGTTTAAGAAACATTTCAAACGCATGTGCAGTTGTTGCGAAGCCACCAGGTACTCGAACACCTTTATTAGATAAGGCGCCAATCATCTCACCTAAAGAGGCATTTTTACCACCCACAATTTCTACGTCAGCAATACCAACTTTATCTAGCCAAACAACGTAATCACTCATATATTCCCCTTGGTTATTGTCATTAAAACAATTAAATATTGAGTCATAAAATTAATTGATTTACTGTGCTTATAATATAGGATGATTTTTTATTTATAGCTTTATTATTACTATAATATTTCATATTATGAAAATAGTTGGTTATATTATGAAAAAAATACGGATACTATTTGTCAGACTAGATGGCCTTATGTATGATAATCTTCATATTAATAAAACCATGGTAGCAAGACTATATTGAAATTTATTACAGGGTTTGCTAGTGTGTTAGAAATTTACGCGATATTCTTATAAGGGGTGACATGAAATACCATTTGATTGACAAAGAGTCTATTGACACTGTACTCGATAAAGCCAGACAGTATCGATCTTTACTAGAGCCGGATTTGGCTATTAGTATCTGTATTGATGTTTTTGCAATAGATCCAGATAATCAGCAAGCGCTAGTGGTTTATATTTTAGCGCTAACTGATCAGTTAGGCTTGAGTAATGTCAAGTTATCGCATAAGAAAATTACAGAGACTATTGACAGATTAGATTCTGAATTCCATCGTCATTACTACACAGGTATCTTTTTAGAGAGAAAAGCAAGAGGACTGTTAAAGCACTCAATGTCTCATTCTTTCGCTTATAAAGGATTAATGGAGGCAATTGCTAAATATGAAATTGCTGAGAAAATGGCACCCAAGCATTGTTCAGATCCAATTTTGCGATATAACAGTTGTCTTCGTACAATTGAAAAAGAAGGTTTAAAACCTAGAAAGGAATTCGATGAACTTTTTTAATAATGCCACTACCAGTAAAAAATGGATGGCCACAGCTGGTTTAGTTTGGTTGTTATACCTTGTCTTTCACTTACTAAGTTTGATGAACTTTCATTCAGGAAAAGTCGCCTTTAACGATTTTTATCAGTGGTTTGCGCAAACACCTGTTTACAGCTTCATGATTGTGCTGCTTGTTGCCACTTTATCTTTTCATGTGATTGTTGCAGTCTCTCGCCAGCTTAAAAATAACGTTAGCGCTGGCACTCGATATAAGAAAACTTATCCTAAAGCTATTCCCAGAGTTATTGCCTGGGGAGGTGCGAGCACCTTATTTGCTTTTATTATTTTTCATTTTATTCAAATGACGTTGTTAATTGATAAAGCTGACTTGTACCAATCAATTACTCTAATGTTTTCAAATCCACTAATGTGGTTAATTTATGGTCTAGGTTTGCTTGCCCTAGGTGCTCATTTGCATCATGGGTTGACTAATGTATTACAAACATTTGGCTTATCATCCAAGCATCATCACGGCGTTGCAATTGCTATTGTTTTAGCCGTGATTGGTAGTTTTATTAGTATTCCAGTGAGCGTTATATTATGAGTAGTATTCATGCAAAAGATCCAACCGGCCCTTTAGAAAATCGTTGGGAAAAACATTTATTTAATTTATCGTTAATTGCGCCTCAAAACCGCAAAAAACATAAAGTTATTGTTATTGGTACAGGGCTTGCTGGTGCATCTTTGTGTGCAACATTGGGAGAAGCAGGTTACCAAGTTAGCTCTTTTTGTTTTCAAGATTCACCTCGTAGAGCGCACTCTATTGCTGCACAAGGCGGTATCAATTCAACTAAAAACTATCAAAATGATGGTGATAGTGTTTGGCGTTTATTTTACGACACTATTAAAGGCGGCGACTTTAGAGCACGCGAGTCTAATGTTTATAGACTAGCCCAACTTAGTGGTAATATTATTGATCAAGCTGTCGCACAAGGTGTACCTTTTGCCAGAGAATACAGTGGTTATTTAGCCAATCGCTCATTTGGAGGTACGCAAGTTTCACGTACTTTTTATGCACGTGGTCAAACGGGTCAGCAACTTCTGCTTGGCGCTTATCAGGCACATAGTCGTCAACTAGAAAACGACAATGTTACTCACCAGTCTAGATCAGAAATGCTAGAACTGATCATGGTTGATGACCAAGCACGTGGCGTTGTGGTTAGGGATTTAGTGAGTGGAGAGGTTTCTGCACATACGGCAGATTGTGTTGTGTTGTGCACAGGCGGCTATAGCAATGTTTTCTATCTATCAACTAATGCAAAGGGTTGTAATACGTCAGCAACATGGCGAGCTTACAAGCAAGGCGCATACTTTGCTAATCCTAGTTTTACTCAAATTCACCCAACTTGCGTTCCACCGACGGTCGAAAACCAATCTAAACTAACTTTAATGAGTGAATCTTTGCGTAATGATGGACGCATTTGGGCGCCTAAAAATAGCGCTGATTGTACAAAAAATCCGGCTGACATTAAAGAAGAGGATAGAGATTATTTCTTAGAGCGAATGTACCCAGCATTTGCTAATCTAGCACCTAGAGATGTAGCATCTCGCGCCGTTAAACTTATTTGCGATAAAGGCCTTGGTGTTGGTAGTAAGATTCATGGAAAGCGTTTAGGTGTTTACTTAGATTTTAGTGCTATTATTGAAAAATTAGGCCTAGATGCTGTAGCAGAAAAATATGGTAATTTATTTGATATGTATTCAAGTATTACTGGTGAAAACCCTTATCAAACACCTATGAAAATTTACCCAGCACCACACTACACCATGGGTGGACTGTGGGTGGACTACAATTTGATGACAACTGTAGAAGGCTTGTTTGCAGGCGGAGAGGCTAACTTCTCTGATCATGGTGCAAACCGATTAGGCGCTTCTGCATTAATGCAGGGCTTGGCAGATGGTTATTTTATTTTGCCAAAAACAGTTGCTAATTATTTAGCTCAAAATACATTGACTGAAGTTGATGATGCCCACCCTCAAGTCGTTCAAAGTTTAAAAGCAGTTAAGGAGCGCATTCAGAAACTTATGAATGCGCCACAACCAAAGTATTCACCTGAGCATTTCCATCAGAAGCTAGGTGGGATATTATGGGAAGCTTGTGGTATGTCTCGTGAAGCAGATAGATTAAAGCAAGCCATTGTTGAAATTGCAGAATTAGAAACACAATTCTGGCAAAACATTAAGGTTACAGGTATTGATAATGACTTAAATCAGACTTTAGAGCGCGCCGGTAGAGTGGTTGACTTTATTGAATTAGGTAAGCTTATGTGTCAAGATGCATTAATGCGTGAAGAGTCTTGTGGCGCTCATGCCAGAGTAGAATATTTAACTGAAGATGGTGAAGCTAAGAGAGACGATAATGAATTCTCATTTGTGGGCGCTTGGGAGTTTATGTCTGAGCAACCTAAACTTCATAAAGAGCAACTTAATTATGAGTTTATTGAACCTACTGTGAGGAACTACAAATGAATTTTACCCTACATATTTGGCGACAAAAAAACATCAATATTGCAGGAGATTTTGTCACCTATAAAATTGATGATATCGATGAAGATACCTCTTTTTTAGAAATGTTGGACCAGCTAAATGAGCAGCTTATTGCTAATGATGAAGACTGTATTGTCTTCGATTATGATTGTCGTGAAGGAATTTGTGGCGCCTGTTCATTAGTTATTAATGGCTACCCACATGGTGATAAAAAAGCAACCACGACTTGCCAGTTGTATATGCGTGACTACAAACACCAAACTGAATTATGGGTTGAGCCTTTTCGTGCTAAATCATTTCCAGTGATTAAAGATCTAACGGTTGACCGATCTTCATTTGATAACATAATTCAATCAGGGGGTTATATCTCTGTACATACGGGCGCTGCACCAGATGCTAATACTGTGTTGGTAGATAAGCCTAGTGCAGATGAAGCTTTTAATTCAGCTACTTGTATTGGTTGTGGCGCTTGTGTTGCAGTTTGTCCAAATGCATCAGCAACACTTTATGTTGCAGCTAAAATTACACACTTATCTTTATTGCCACAAGGCAAAATTGAAGAGAAAGCGCGAGCACAGAAAATGCTTAATCAAATGCAAAGTGAAGGTTTTGGCAGTTGCTCAAATCATCGACATTGTGAGCGTGTATGTCCTAAGGGAATTACGGTTTCTAATATTTCCAAGATGAACCAGATCCTTGCTTGGTCGTAAAGACTATTCAAGGTTACTTTTTAATAAAATAAAATACAATAAAAATTATGATGACTAAAGAAGAATTACATCAAAAAGCTCTTGACTATCACCAAGGCGATCGTCCTGGAAAGTTGTTTGTTACATCACACAAAAAATTAGCCACTAAAGAAGACCTTAGTTTGGCATATACACCAGGTGTCGCCGCACCAGTTCTTGAAATTTTTAAAAATCCTGAACTGGTTGGTAACTATACAATTAAAAATAACTTAGTTGCTGTCATCACGGATGGTTCTGCAGTTTTGGGACTAGGTAATGTTGGTCCATTAGCCTCGAAGCCAGTTATGGAAGGTAAGGCGGTATTGTTTAAGCATTTTGCTGACATAGATGTCTTTGATATCGAAGTGGATACGCAAGATGTAGAGGAATTTATTCAAACGGTTAAGAATATCGCGCCAACTTTTGGCGGCATAAACTTGGAAGATATCTCTGCACCACGTTGTTTTGAAATTGAAAAACGCTTAATAGCAGAGTTAGATATTCCTGTTTTTCATGATGATCAACATGGAACAGCAATTATTGTTGCAGCAGGGCTTTTGAATTCGATTGAAATTCAGGGAAAGAATATTGAAACTGCAAAGCTAGTTTGTCTGGGTGCAGGGTCAGCAGGTATTGCCACCCTAAATCTTTTGTGTGAACTGGGGTTGAAAAAAGAAAATATTCTACTGGTTGACCGAGAAGGCGTAATTTCAACAGACTTGCAAAATGTCAGTGAAGTTAAAGCACAATATGCGGTTAAAACCAATAAGAAGACATTGGCGGATGCCATGCAAGATGCGGATATTTTTATCGGTGTCGCTGCATCTAATTTAGTTTCCAAAGATATGGTTAAATCAATGGCAGACAAACCTATTGTATTTGCTTTGTCTAATCCTGATCCTGAAATTTCACCCGCTGATGCAAATTCTGCACGTGATGATTTGATTATGGCAACAGGGCGTAGTGATTATCCAAATCAAGTTAATAATGTACTGGGCTTTCCTTTTATCTTTAGAGGCGCGCTAGATGCGAAAGCGAGCGAGATTAATATCGAAATGAAAATTGCTGCTGTGCATGCATTGAAAGATTTGGCAAAACTAGAAGTGCCTAAAGATGTTTTAACTGCCTACAATGTTGATTCTCTTAGTTTTGGAAAGGACTATATTATCCCTAAACCATTTGATAAAAGACTGATTGATATCGTGCCAAAAGCCGTTTATGATGCCGCTATTGCTAGTGGCGTTTCTAGAATTTAGAAAAAACACGTAAAAACTTTAAATTAGCTCTTGCAAAGGCTTGGCGCCTATGGGATAATTCTGGATTGTTTGGAGAGATTTACGAGTGGTTAAAGTATGCGGATTGTAAATCCGTCGCCCCTGGCTTCGAAGGTTCGAATCCTTCTCTCTCCACCATAAACAAAAAGAATTTGCGGGTATCGTATATTGGTATTACCTTGGCCTTCCAAGCCAATGAGACGAGTTCGATTCTCGTTACCCGCTCCAAGTGGGGGAATGTGCTCACCTAGCTCAGTCGGTAGAGCACTTCCTTGGTAAGGAAGAGGTCGGCGGTTCAAATCCGCTGGTGAGCTCCATAATTTTTAAAATTTAATTGTAAAACGTAGGGAACTAAAATGTCAAAAGAAAAATTTGAAAGAACCAAGCCACACGTTAACGTGGGCACAA
>CALBNC010000103.1 GCA_937896195.1 uncultured Gammaproteobacteria bacterium | reverse complement strand
GCTTTAGCCACCATGCTGCCTGATTATTCACGTTCTAAGATTACCAGTTGGGTGCGTTCAGGTAGAGCATTGGTGAACGACAAAGCTTTTAAAGCTAAAGAAAAAGTGAATGGCGGCGAAGTGGTTACCTTGTCCATTATTCAAGAAAAGTCTAATGCCTGGTTAGGTGAAGATATTCCTATTGACGTGGTGTATGAAGACGATGATATTATCGTATTAAATAAGCCAGTCGGCTTGGTAACACATCCAGGTGCAGGTAATTGGACGGGCACACTTGCCAATGCACTGCTTCATTATGAACCAGCACTCGCCAGGCTTGATCGTGCAGGTATTGTTCACCGCTTAGATAAAAATACCTCGGGTTTAATGGTAGTCGCGCGTAGTGAATTAGCACAAAAAAATCTAGTTGAGCAACTGCAAACGCACGTCGTTTCGCGTGAATATTCTGCCATTGTTTATGGCCATATGATTTCTGGTGGTTCAGTAGACGCACCAATTGGTCGTGACCCTAAAGATAGAATTAGACAAGCCGTGGTTGAAGAGGGTGAAGGTAAAGAAGCGGTTACGCACTACCGAGTGATTGATCGATTTAAGCACCATACACATGTTAAATGTATTTTGGAAACAGGCCGCACTCACCAAATTCGAGTACACATGGCCTATGTAGAACACCCTCTAATCGCTGATCCTATGTATGGTGGAAAAATACGTTTTCCTAAAAAAGCTAAAGAAGAATTAAAAGATGTTTTAAAAGGTTTTAAGCGTCAAGCTTTGCATGCCAAAAAGCTCACATTAATGCATCCTATTTCTGGTGAAGAAATGTCTTGGAAGGCGCCATTACCAAAAGATTTGGATGATTTACTTAAAGCGTTAGCAAAGTTTGACCCTATCTAGCAACAAACAGCAATTTTGCTTTCCAGATAACGTACAAGTGGTCTCCACCACTCGTCATTTTGTTATCGGAGCAGGCAAGGCCTGCTCAGGTGAATCAGGCTATGCTGATTTTAATTTAGCCATGCATGTCAATGATAATGTACAAACAGTGGCACGCAATCGAGCGCAACTTATTCAAGCGTATAGCTTGCCTAGTGAACCTAAATGGTTAGAGCAGACTCATTCTAATATTTGCTTGGAAGCCTCAAGTGCTGAGTGTATCGGCGACGCAGTTATTACCAAAGAAAAAGGCGTAGTTTGTGCAGTGCTAACTGCGGACTGCTTGCCAATTTTTATCTCTAACCAATATGGTACGCAAGTAGGCGTGGTTCATGCAGGCTGGAAGGGTGTATTAAATGGCGTGATTGAATCAACCATTGCTAAGTTTAGCGATACCAATTTACTAGCCCACTTTGGTCCTGCTATTTCTCAAACGGCATTTACGGTGGGTGATGAGGTTTATCAGCAGTTCGTTGCTAAAGATGCACAACTCAAAGATGCATTCATACAAAAAGGCGATAAGCATCAGTTGGATATTTACCAAGCAGCTAGAATTATTTTAAAAAATTTTGGTGTTGAATCAATCACAGGTGGTGATGAATGCACCTTCAAGCAAAAAGATAAGTATTTTTCTTATCGCCGTGACGGTGAAAAATCTGGACGCATGGCTCATCTTATTTGGATTACTTAATGACTACGTAGAATGGGTTTTTATTAAAAAACCTACTTACTTAATATTTTTACAATGGTCTTTTTAAAAATCGGCGCAAATATGTAAATAAGCGGGAATGCAACGATCCATGCATAAAGAAAGCTTGATAACCATAAATCAATAGTTTGATCTGTCCAGCCGACATTCTTATAAGTAACAACAAAAGACATGATCAGCACCATAAACAAAGACATGACTACGCTAAAAATTAAGTGTACTTTCTTTTCCATCATTATTCCTCTTTGGCTTTAATTTTGCCACTAATACTAAAATCCATACTCTTAGTCGCTTGATTAAGATGATAGTAATGTAGCGGCTTTTGCTTACGCTGTTTTTGCTGTACCACACAACCTACCACCTCAAACTCGCCGTTAAGCTGAATTTCGTCGTGTTGTGTATTTAAAGGTATTAAGAATTTATCACCACCGCGTTCAATATATTGGCGGAAATACATATCATTTTGATAGCGCACAACGGCGTACGCACGATTATGCACTGGCATTCCTGGATCAATAATCACAATACAGTTTTCACTAAACTCAGGCTCCATATAGCTGCCTAAATTTTGCAGTGCAAACGGCTCGGAGTTAATAGCACAGTTAGTTTCAAATAATTCTTGCGGGGTGTCGATATCACTCATGATTGGCAGTTTTTACAATAAAAAGTTGAACGTTGATTTTGGATAATTCGTTGTATTTTACCACCACAAGTATGGCACGGCTTGTTTTCACACCCATACACGTTTAAAGTCTGTGCGAAATATCCAGGCGAGCCATCCACCTGTGAAAAATCTTGCAAAGTTGTGCCACCGGCTTTAATCGCAAGCGCTAAAATTTGTTTAATATTTTGGGTCAGCTTTTTGTAACGCGCCATAGAAATACTGCCCGCCGCGCGTGTTGGGTCAATACCCGAGGCAAACAAACTCTCACAAGCGTAAATATTCCCCACACCCACAACCACTTTGCTATCCATAATAAAGGCCTTAATGTTTTGCACTTTTTTGCGAGACCCTACATATAGGTATGTTTCGCTAAAATCAGAGGTCAGTGGCTCCACCCCTAAATTATCAAGAAGAGGATGCGTGCCATCTTTAGAAAACAACACTGCACCAAAGCGCCGTGGATCATTCAAACGCATGCTTTTGTTATTATCAAAGATTAATTCAAAATGATCATGCTTGCGTAATACTTCACTACTATTTACCACTTTAATAGAGCCGCTCATACCCAAATGGATAATAAGCGTCCCCACATCAAAGCGAATAAGCAAATACTTGCCACGTCTGTCAATGCCATTAACTACTTGACCAGCTAGGATAGTTTTAAGCGCTTTAGGGATTTCCCAGCGCAAATTAGCCCGGTGACGAACCGCACAAGTAACGCGCTGATTTTTAATTAGGGGCAGTAAACCATTCTTGGTAGTTTCAACTTCAGGTAGTTCAGGCATACAATTAAAGGGGGTAAAAAACACAAAATTGACTTGCGTCAACTAAATAGCCTATTATAATAGTCAACTTTACAACAACGGAGAGAAAGATGGGTTTTATTAATTCAGTACAAAACAAAATTCTATTGGGTTTTGTTTTATCAATTATTTTATTTTTTAGTTTTAATGGTAATGTTGCAGAAGCTCAAAATCTAAGTCACTACGGTATGACAGTGTGGCTACATGTGTTTGCTGGCATTATATGGATCGGCCTACTTTACTACTTTAACTTCGTTCAAGTTCCAGGTATGGGTGAAGCATTAGCTGATACTGATGGCCCAGGTCCTGCAGCAATCGGCAAATACATTGCTCCGCGCGCACTACTATGGTTTCGTATGGCAGCCGCTACAACTTTAATTCTTGGTTTGGTATTGCTTGGCGTTAAAGGTGCGATTGCAAATGCATACATGCTTGCACCAGGTTTCCAAGTTATCGGTCTAGGCGCATGGATGGGTACAATCATGGCGTTTAACGTCTGGTTCATCATCTGGCCAAACCAGCAAAAGATCTTAGGTATGAAAGAGGCAACTGCTGAGCAAATTGCAACGGCTAAGAAAAATGCTGCGTTGGCTTCAAGCATTAACGTAATTCTATCTATCCCAATGTT
>CALBNC010000102.1 GCA_937896195.1 uncultured Gammaproteobacteria bacterium | reverse complement strand
CAATCAAACACCACAACACGTGAATCAGGATAATTATCTTGGAAATAAAAAGCTAAATTGCTACCAATAAAACCTGCTCCGCCGGTAATTAAAATGGTTTTATTATTGAAATCTGTATTGCTATATGTCATAGGTTTAAGTGATAATTTGAATGCTGTCTTTAATGGATTTTAATATAAATTTTGCACTAGAGTTTACTTCATCAACTTGATGGCCACTTTTAACCAAAATGGTGCCGCTAATGCCAGCTGCATTGGCAGCGCTGATATCCGCCTCTTTATCGCCAATCATCCAAGAATTTGCCATATCAATGTTAAATTTATCACGTGCTTCTAACAGCATACCTGGTTGCGGCTTGCGACATGTGCAGCTAGATTCTGGGCCATGCGGGCAGAAAAATACATCCAATATATCAATACCTTGATTGCAAAACTGCACCAGCATCCACTGAGTTAATTTATGAAAGTCCTCTTTCTGGTAATAACCTCTAGCAATGCCCGATTGGTTGGTAACGATGATTAGCTTATATCCCTGCGCTTGAAAATGCTGACACGCTGTAAATACGCCATCAATAAATTCAAAATCCTCACTTTTGTGAAGATAGCCAACCTCTTTATTGATCACCCCGTCGCGATCTAAAAATACTACTTTTTGTTTGTCATTTCTCATAAAAATCAATCATACAGAATTTACAAAAATAGGGATAATGAATTCAAGCGTTAAATATTTTTTGCAGGCCTTAATGAAATACAATAAAAATTTCTATCAAATCAAATCAAACACTGAGATTTTTAAAAGAATTAAAGCTGAACGTGATCATATTGGTTACTACAACTTACCATATCAAGATACAGCAGATATTAAAAAGTATGCTAAAAGCATTACAAAAAAACATATTGTTGTTTTGGGTATTGGCGGCTCTAGTCTTGGCGCGCGAGCAATTTATGAGTTTTTATTACCCTCTAATAATTACTCAAAAGATTTACTTTTTTTGGAAACAGTTGATCCGCTCAAAATTAATCATTGTCTAAAAAAAGTTGATTTAAATGATGCACAGTTTGTAATAATTTCTAAATCTGGTGAAACCATTGAAACCATTAGTATTTTCAAATACCTAAATTCTCTAGTTGAAATCGACAGTACAAACTGCACTATCATCTCTGAAAGAAAAAGTAGTCTTACTCAATTCGCTAATGACAACAACATTAAAGCCTTTGATTTATCTGAGGATGTTGGCGGGCGTTTTTCAGTGTTTAGTGTGGTAGGTTTGGTGCCATTGGCAATGGTGGGTGTTGATATTGACAATTTGTTGAATGGTTGCAAGCGCGTGGCCGATAGTTTTTTTGAGAAAAGTGATTATTACAAGCCCATTATTAGTAAAGCGCGTTTTTTGGTCGAAAATAAAAGTCGATTTAATATTAACGTTGTTTTTTCCTATTCATCCCTATTAGAAAGTTTTAATAAGTGGTATGTTCAGCTTTGGGCAGAAAGCCTAGGCAAGATTAATGTTAATGGTACTCGCCAAGCGCTTACGCCTATTGGCTTAGTTGGTCCAGTTGATCAACATAGTTTCCTGCAATTGATTATGGATGGTGTGCGTGATAAGACCGTGACTTTCATCAAAATTGAAGACCTGAAAGACGGAAGTGTTATTCCTAAAGCATCCTCTAGCAAATTTGATAAATTGGCCTGGAATCGTATAGAGGGCTATAGTTTTAACGAATTATTAAATATGCAAGCTGACGCGACTATTCAGTCAATCCAAGAGCAGGACGATATCCCATGTGATATTATTTCCATTCGTACGGTGGATGAATACAACATTGCCAAAATCATGTTTAGTTATCAATTGTTAGTCTCTTGTATTGGCGCATTTTTACAAATTAATACTTATGATCAGCCCGGAGTCGAGTCTGGAAAGACTAACTTAGCTGAAAAATTTTCAAAAAAATCATGAGTGTAATTAATAAATGTTTATTCCCTGTAGCAGGTTACGGCACACGCTTTTTGCCAGCCACCAAAGCCATCCCTAAGGAAATGCTGCCAATACTCACCAAACCGCTAATTCAATACGGTGTAGAGGAGGCGATGAGCGCGGGCATGACTACCATGGCTATGGTGACTAGTAAATACAAACAAGCCATTAAAAATCATTTTGAGCCACACGCAGACATTGAAGCCAGCATTAAAGGCACAGCCAAAGAATTCTTGCTTGATGAAGTAAACTACGCCTCAGAGCAGTGCGAATTTACTTATATTGAGCAGCAGCAAATGCTAGGTCTTGGGCATGCTATCTACACCGGTAAGCCTCTAATCGGCAATGAGCCGTTTGCCATTATCTTGCCTGATGATCTTTGTACAAATAGCGGTGATTCAGTACTGACACAAATGACTAAGCTTTATGAGCAGCATCCTGATTGTTGTATCGTTGCGATTGAAGAAGTGCCAATGTCGCAGGTGGATAAATATGGCGTGATTGATGGCGAGCTATTAGATGGATCAAACAATGCTTACCGAGTTAATGCGATGGTAGAAAAACCCAGCCCAAAAGATGCGCCAACCAACCTAGCCATTATTGGTAGATATATTCTTACGCCAGAAATATTTGATGTGCTCGAAAATACAGCGCCTGATAAAAATGGCGAAATTCAGATTACCGATGCATTGATGACACTAGCCAATCAAGGCAAAGTTATTGCGTATAAATTCCAAGGCGAAAGGTTTGATTGTGGCAGTGTTAAAGGCTTTGTCGAGGCTACTAATGCTTTTGCTAAA
>CALBNC010000101.1 GCA_937896195.1 uncultured Gammaproteobacteria bacterium | reverse complement strand
TTTTTAAGTTATTTTTGCTGATTTTTACTCATTCGCATTATTTGCGAATTTTTTTTTGCTTAAACCTCTACTTTTAACTTCGGTTATTAATAAGGGTTGCCAATTTAGTATATTATGGCGATAAATGAACCGAACCCGACTACCATTTTTTTTATTACTACTGACAATGCTTTGTGCATGGACAGGTGCGAGTGCGTCTAATGCCAGCCCACCAGTGGATCTCAGTGAAAGTGATTCTATTTCACTGGATAGTGGACAGCTTCGATTTTATCGCGATAAAACAAATACGCTGACCTTAGAACAGATTCAAAGTGATGCTGTACAAAAAAACTTCCTTCAACTTGAACAGAACATTAGTTTTGGCTATGTACCGGATAGCTTTTGGTTGTCGTTTACGATTGATAAACAAGAAGCTCAAGCCTCATTATGGTGGATAGAGGTGTTGCCACCTTATTTAGATGATATCCAACTATTTCACATAGACCCGGCGGGCAATATTGCTACCAGTCGAGGCGGTGACTTTATACCGTTTTCACAAAAGCAAGAAGCCTATCGAGGCACTTTATTTAAACTGGATTTACAAGCGGGTCATCATGAGTTTTATCTGCGGCTAAAAAGTTCAAGCGCGATGACGGCGGTGGTGAAATTATGGCAACCAGAGGCATTTTCAAATCAAGTGAGGGTTAGTTATTTTGTCTTTGGATTATATTTTAGTCTGATCCTTGCAGTATTTTTATTTACGCTTATTAATTGGCTTGTTTTAAAGCGCAGTATCTTTTTCTACTATTCATTCTATTTGTTACTTAACGCTATTCAGTGGTTGGCAATCAATGGCTTTGTAGGCGAGTTTGTTTTTCCTGAACAGCCCTTATATTCAAATCTAACACTAGGAATCGGGCTTGCTTTAGCTACAGCTATGGCCTATGTGTTTTATAGCAAACTATATGAATTAAAATATTATCATCCATGGATCTATATTTTATACGTCGTTGCTGCAGTAGTAGCACTTGCAACAGCCGTTGCTGTGCCTTTTGGCATGTATCAAAGCTTTGCACCTGTCATGCTTATTATGGCCATGCTGGCCGTACTGTCATCACCTTGGCCATTACTGCGTTTATGGCGTAGCAAAGAAGTATGGCAGCGCTTAATTGTGGCAGCGTATGGTGTATTTTCCATCTTAGTAAGTATTAATATCTTGGCATCACTATCTATCATTGAGTTTACTGAAACAACGCTTTATATGGGCATGATCAGTAATTTATTCCACATCTTATTGTTACACTTTGCCCTGATGTTTCAGTATCGCGATAAAGCCGAGGCCGCACGACGAGCAATACTTGAGACGAAGACTGCGCAACTAGAAACTGAACGAGAAAAAGCACAAGGGCAACAACAAAATCACTTTCTGGCGATGGTGGCGCATGAGATTCGCACGCCTATCGCTGTGATCGATGGCGCGAATGAATCACTAAGAATGCTGACAGCAGTTGATGAACATGACATTGAGCAAAAGCAACGGCGATTTAATAGAATTAGTAGCTCTGTTAAACGACTTAATGGCGTGTTAGAAATGGCACTGATTAATACCGAACATGAATCATGGCCATTTGAGTTAACAGCAGTGAACATGGCTGATCTTAGTAGGGATACGCTTGAATCTTTTGTTGGTCAGGGCCTAAAACGATTGACATTAGTGGCCCAAGAGCAATCACTCACAGTATCAGCGGATCGACGCATGCTTCGTATCGCCATGCTAAATATTATTGATAATGCGCTGAAATATTCGCCAGCCTTATCACTCGTTACAATTAACATTTATCGTTCAGATTTTCAAGATCGTGATGGGGTTAGGTGGCTTGTTTCTAATAGAGGTACCAACATTCCCGATGCTATAATGAATACTATTTTTAATAAATATCAACGAGGTGATAATTCATCAGATCAAACAGGATTGGGGCTAGGACTTTATTTGGTAAAAAATGTGATTGAACGCCATCAAGGCCATGTTATTGTTGAAAATCTACCAGAAGGTGGTACACAATTTGGCTTTTGGTTACCAATTGATTATTTGACGGGTGTTACAAAGTCTGCTGATGACATATCCACGATTAAAGAGAATGACAATGCTTCCTAAAGACATACACATCATCCTTGTAGAAGACAATATCGACTTGTGTGACGATCTTAGTTTTCAACTAAAGAAAAATGGCTACCATATTGATGCAGTGCATGACGCTAAAGCGATGGATGTCAATATGGCCGTGCAGCGTTATAGCATTGCCATACTAGATATTGGCCTACCCGGAGAAGATGGCTTATCCATCGCAACCCGACTTCGCCAACAGCAACCCAACTTAGGCATCATCATGCTCACGGCGCGAGGCGAAATCGACACTAAAGTGCAGAGCTTAACAACAGGTGCAGATAGTTATTTAGTCAAACCGGTAGATTGGCGAGAACTTGTTGCCGTGATTGAATCATTGCAGCGACGAATTCAAGGATTAGAGCCAACTGAGCCAAAATGGATACTTAAAGAAGCTGGAAGAGTCTTAATAACACCAAGAGGTGAAAAAATTCCATTAACCAATATGGAGAGCGAGGTTATGACATTATTAGCTCAACATGCTGGAAATTCAGTGCCGCGAGATGCCTTTATCAAAAATACATCAAAACGAGCTATGTACGATTTTGAGCCACGGCGCTTAGAGGTGTGTATTAGTCGGCTAAAACGAAAATTGATGACGGCACTTAACCCGCAGGAAAAAATAGAATTAGAAAAAGATGACTTGCCAATAAAATCAGTTCGTGGCGTGGGTTATGTTTTTACCCAATTGATTAATATCCAATAGTTTATTAAGCAATACAGTCTACAATTTATCTGCTCACTAAAATACAAGCTTTTGTGAGCTTTTTAGCCCTATAGTTGATAAGATAATCGTACATATAAAGTGTAGGGTTATGCATGAAAAACTAATCTTTTCGTCACCGTTTCTTTCTTAGCCA
>CALBNC010000100.1 GCA_937896195.1 uncultured Gammaproteobacteria bacterium | reverse complement strand
ACTTTGATCAAATCGAAGCTGACCAGGATTATAGCTTTGTCTTTATGAATCCAAACGATCCAAGCTACGAGCCACCTGAAGAAGGACATGCGCCAAGCAAATCTTAGTTTTTAAATTTTTTAGTTATTAAAAAATTCGAAAATAATCAAAATGGCTGTTAAAGGCCGGAAAATCTTAGCCAATATCGATTAAAAATAGTGATTTAAGCCACCAAATAGGCCTATTTAAGGCTTTTTATCGGTATAAAGTACCCAAGTTTTAAAAATTTAGCAAATAATGATAATGGGTTATTTATAGAAGTTGATAATGCCTTGATAGAGTGCATTGGCAATTTTATCTTGTTCTTTATTGTTATTAAGTCGCTGCTCTTCTTTAGGGTTTGAAATAAAAGCAGTTTCTACCAATATAGATGGGATAGCCGGTGTCTTAAGAACTACAAACCCAGCTTTTTGGGGAATTTTCTTATGCAAATGACCAATTTTTTTCAATTGCTCCAAGATCTTAACCCCAAGTTTTTGGCTTTGAGTATTGCGATCTTTTCTTGATAAATCCCATAAAATCTTATTCAAATATTGATCTTTATTGTTAGATTGTTGTTTGACACCAAACTGATCTGAGGTATTTTGGGAGGTTTCTAGGCGACGTGCAAATTTGGTAGAGCCGCCTCGCTCTGACAAGGTATAAACCGAAGCACCATGAGCGCGCCTGCTTTTAACGGCGTCGGCGTGAATAGAGACAAATAAGGAGGCTTTATTAGCCTGGGCAATTCGAATACGCTTGGTGAGGCCCACATAATAATCGCCACGGCGAGTCAAAATGGCTTTCATGCCTTTGGTGGCATTGATTTTTTTAGCCAATTTTTTGGCAATACTTAAAGTGATACGTTTTTCTTTTGAATGTTTATAGCCGATTGCACCTGGATCTTCCCCGCCATGCCCTGGATCAATTAGAATAATTTTAGTGCTGCGTTGCTGAATGGCTGGTTTTTTAATTTTAACTTTTTTAGGTTTTTTAACAGCCTTAATAGCCTGATTTTTTTGATCATACAAATCTATCACGA
>CALBNC010000099.1 GCA_937896195.1 uncultured Gammaproteobacteria bacterium | reverse complement strand
GGCGGTTTTCCAGAAATATCATAGACTACGCGCGAAACACGCGTAATTTCATTCATGATTCTATTAGAAACATGATCTAGAAAATCGTATGGTAGGTGTGCCCAACGAGCGGTCATAAAATCAATGGTTTCTACGGCTCTAAGCGCAATGACATAATCATAGCGACGCTCATCGCCGGTGACACCAACTGATTTGATTGGCAAGAAAACTGCAAAAGCTTGATTAACTTTATCGTATAAATCATTTTTATATAATTCATCCATAAAGATCGCATCTGCTTCGCGCAAAATTTCAGCATATTCTTCTTTCACTTGACCTAATATTCTTACACCTAGGCCGGGGCCCGGGAATGGATGACGGTAAAGCATGTGCGCAGGAATGCCCAGCTTCACGCCAATGGTACGAACTTCGTCTTTAAATAGTTCTTTTAAGGGTTCAACCAATTCAAATTTTAGATCTTCTGGCAAACCGCCAACATTGTGGTGTGATTTAATCACTTTGGCTTTGCCAGATTTGGCGCCAGCTGATTCGATTACATCTGGGTAGATAGTACCTTGCGCTAAAAATTTAATATCATCAAGGTATTTAGCCTCTTCTTCAAAGACTTCGATAAATGCATGACCAATAATTTTGCGTTTTTTCTCAGGATCATTTTCATCGGCAAGAGCATCATAGAATTTTTTCTGAGCATTGGCACGAATGACTTTAACGCCCATGTTGTCGGCAAAAGTTTGCATAACCTCATCACCTTCATTAAGGCGCAATAGACCGTTATCGACAAACACACAGGTGAGTTGGTCGCCAATGGCTTGATGTAGTAATACCGCTACCACAGAGGAATCAACGCCGCCTGACAAGCCTAGCAAAACATTACTATTGCCGATTTGATCCTTAAGACTTTGAACTAAATCAGTAATAATATTGTCAGTAGTCCAATTGTTCTCGCAGTCACAAATGCCACTGACAAAGCGATCAAGTATGTGCTTTCCTTGCTTGGTATGTGTAACTTCAGGGTGGAATTGTAAACCATAATAGTGTTTTTCAACATTGGCAAATCCAGCAATGGCACAATTATCGGTTGATGCAATGAGTTTAAAGCCTTTTGGTAATTCGTTAACTTCAATGCCGTGACTCATCCACACATCAAGCAAGCTATGACCCTGGTCGTTGACATTATCAGTGATATCATTTAAGAGTGGAGAGTGGTTACGAGCACGAATTTTTGCAAAACCATATTCATGCTTGTCAGCTGATGTGGCTTTACCACCAAGTTGTATTGCCATGGTTTGCATGCCGTAGCAAATACCTAAAACTGGCACACCTAGATCAAACACGATTTGAGGTGCTCTGGCTGAATCATCAGTGGTAACTGTGTCAGGTCCGCCAGATAGGATAATACCTTTAGGGTTGAATTCTTTAATAAAAGCCACATCTACATCATATGGAAATAATTCACAATACACGCCAATTTCTCTTACGCGACGGGCAATGAGTTGCGTATATTGAGAGCCAAAATCAAGAATAAGGATTTTATCGCTGTGAATATTTGTCATAATAGTGTCATTGTTTAATTAAACCTGAAAGAACCCCGTATTTTAATGAAAATTCTAGATCGATATATTATTAAAACCATGGCTTTTTATACTTTAGCTGTTATGCTGATTTGGGTAGGGGTTTACTCGTTTTTTAGTTTTCTAAATGAAGTCAATGAAATTGGGCAAGCAAATTACACGATTTCTGAGGCGATGATTTATATCTCTTTGAAATTGCCAGATGTAGTCTCTGGACATTCTTCTGTGGTTATTCTTCTTGGTACACTTCTGGCATTAGGGCATTTAGCGGGGACTTCGCAACTAATTGTTATCAGAAGTTCAGGTATTTCAATTATGAATATTACTAAGATTGTCTTAAAGACAGCACTGGTATTTATTGTTATATCGACTCTAATCGGTGAATTTCTTGCGCCTGTAACCAATCAAGCTGCGAAAAATTCTCGAGCTCAAGCGTTTGGGCATAATATTTTGTCCAAAAATCAACAAGGATTTTGGGTAAAAGACAAGCAATCAATAGTTCATGTTGGTAAAAACTTTGACGGGCATCTATTTAGTGATGTAATGTTAATTAATCTAAAGAATGATAAGACATTAGTATCAGTTGGGCAGACTGATAATGCGCTATTTGATGGTGAAAATTTAATGCTAGAAAAGATTGATCTCTATCAAATTGATCAAAGTGAAGGTCAGAAATTTAACAACTTTAATGTTGATCAATTAACTCAATATAAAGTTCCAGTTGCGTTTGATCAAGAGTTTGTTAGCAGTTTACGTAAAAAGCCTGGTGAATTACCTACTTGGGATTTATATAATCAAATTAATTTTTTAATGCAAAATGGATTGGCATCAGACCCGTTTGAAGTTGAGTTATACAAGAGGCTTGTTAAGCCATTCACGCTGATAGCAATGATTATTTTCTCGATGTTGTTTATTTTTGGATCACTACGGGATGCGTCATTAGGTAAGAAAATTTTTCTAGGAGTGGCCTTGAGTTTATTTTTTGAATTATTCTCAAGAATTGGGGGGGTATTATCCCTTAGATTTGATTACAATCACTTCTTGGTTGCATCTACTCCTACTTTAATCGTTTTAGTCTTTGTTTATATTTTACTTAAAAGAAAATCAGCTCAATAAAATGGAAGAATTAAAAACTAAAATTGCTAAGCCTAAGTTGGGAAAACCTAAGAGATTTCAGGTTTTATTGCTAAATGATGACTATACAACCATGGAGTTTGTAGTGGCTGTGTTAATGAGGTTTTTTTCCAAAGACGAAGAAGCGGCAAATGCAATTATGATTAAAATTCATGTAGATGGGGAAGGAGTATGTGGCACTTATTCGCATGATATTGCTAATACAAAAGTAACCCAAGTAACGGATTTTGCTAGGAATAATGAACAACCACTTATGTGCGTTTTGCGCGAATTGAGCGACTAATTTATAATAGAGATACTATGATTGAATCAGGACTACAACAAGAAATTAACTTTATCATGACTCAGGCTCGTAATAATCGACTTGAGTTTGTAACTGTTGAGCATTTGCTCCTCGCTTTATTGAATATTGACGAAGTGATTACTTTTTTGCGTAATAAACGCGTTAATCTCGACGAGGTTCGTGAAGAGCTGGAAGAATATATTGATTCACACACGCCACTAATTGCTCAAGATTCTGAAATTGATATTGTACCAACAGTTGGCTTTCAAAGAGTTTTACAACGCAGTGTTTACCAGGCACAATCTGCACAAAAGAATACTGTTTATGCCATGAATGTTTTGGTGAGCATCTTGTCAGAGAAAGAGTCACATGCGGTTTATTTGCTAAAGCTTAACAACATTTCTCGTCTAGAGGTTATGGAAGGTATTGCTAATCGAGAGCCTGAAGTGATCGAAGAGAATGCCGAAATTGAAGATAAAATTCAAAAACCTAAAAAATCTTCTCTTGATACCTATACTGTTGATCTATGTGAAAAAGCAAGAGCAGGAAAGATTGATCCGCTATTAGGTCGTGAAGAAGAGGTTTTACGAACCGTTCAAGTATTATCTCGTCGTCGCAAAAATAATCCACTATTTGTTGGTCAAGCAGGCGTCGGAAAAACCGCTATTGCTGAGGGGATTGCTAAAAAAATTGTTGATGGTAAAGTGCCAGAGGTCTTAAAAGAAGCGAGTATTTATTCGCTAGATATCGGTATTTTGATTGCCGGTACAAAGTATCGAGGTGATTTTGAAAAGCGCTTAAAGTCAGTTTTGACTGATTTAGGCAAAATTCCCCACGCCATCTTATTTATTGATGAAATTCATACTATGATTGGTGCAGGCAGTGTTTCTGGTGGATCACTTGATGCATCTAATTTACTTAAACCCGCTTTGGCGGATGGATCACTTAGATGTATGGGCTCCACAACCATTGAGGAGTTTCGTAAAGTATTTGAAAAAGATCATGCGTTGACTCGTCGATTCCAAAAAATTGATATTGAAGAGCCTTCGATTAGTGATACGGTTAAGATTTTGCATGGTTTGAAAAAATATTATCAAGATCATCACAAAGTGAAGTATTCAGCAGCGGCATTAGAATCTGCAGTTGAGCTATCACATCGTTATATCAATGATCGTCGCTTGCCGGATAAAGCTATTGATGTTATTGATGAAGTAGGTGCGTTGCAGCAAATTCAACCAAAGTCTAAGCGTAAGATTAATATTGGTGTTAGTGATATTGAAGATATTGTCGCTAAACTTGCTCGTATTCCATCACGCCAAGTAACAAATGATGACAAGTCATTACTTAAAAATTTAGAAGAAGAATTAAAGTTAGGTGTTTTTGGTCAAGATGAGGCTGTAGGCAGTCTTTCTACGGCAATTAAACTGGCTCGCTCTGGATTATCTCAAGAAGATAAAACCATGGGCTCATTCTTGTTTGCCGGCCCAACAGGTGTAGGAAAGACCGAAATTTGTAAACAACTAGCACGCATTATGGGTGTGAAACTGTTACGTTTTGATATGAGTGAGTATATGGAGCGCCATTCTATTTCCAAGCTAATTGGATCCCCTCCAGGTTATGTGGGTTATGATGAGGGTGGGCTATTAACTGAAGCAGTTAACTCTAATCCATATGCAGTTTTACTGTTAGATGAAGTAGAAAAAGCACACCCAGATTTGTTTAATATTCTTTTACAAGTAATGGATAACGGCAAGATGACGGATGCTAATGGACGTGAAATTGATTTTAGAAACGTGATACTAGTAATGACATCTAATGTCGGCGCTCACAGTGTTCAACGGGCGTCAATTGGATTTAGTGAGCAAGATCATGCGCTAGATTATGAAAGCGAACTTAAAAAGACTTTCACCCCAGAATTTAGAAACCGCTTGTCTGAAGTGATCTACTTTAATTCACTCAATAAAGACACAATTGTTTATGTAGTGAATAAATTCTTATTTGAGCTAGAAGCTACTTTAGAGGATAAAAATGTTTCGCTTATTATCTCTGACGCTGCTAGAAAATGGTTTTCTATTAATGGCTATGATGCACAAATGGGTGCTCGTCCGATGTCACGCCTTATTGAAAAAGAAATTCGCAAGCCATTGGCTGACGAGCTTTTATTTGGTAAGTTAATAAATGGCGGCATGGTGAAAGTTGGTGTTAAAAAAGAGCAAATTACGTTAAACATTACCTAATGAAAATCCTTGTTAGTAATGATGATGGCTATCAAGCCAAAGGCATTCAGACTTTGGTTAAATATTTATCACAGGATCATGAAGTCATCGTTGTGGCACCGAGTGAAAATAAATCAGCAGCGAGTAGCTCTCTAACCCTTAATAGAGCGCTCAAACCAGTTAAGATCAGCGAAAATACCTATAGTATTGACGCCACACCTAGTGATTGTGTGCATCTAGCACTATGCGGCTTTCTGAAAGATGATTTTGATTTAGTAGTAACGGGTATTAATTTTGGCCCTAATTTGGGCGATGATGTTATCTATTCTGGTACTGTAGCTGGGGCGATAGAAGGGCGTTTTTTAGGTCTGCCATCGGTGGCAATCTCTTTAGCTAGCTGGCAAGGGGAAAATTTTGAAACTGCTGGTATTATCGCTAAGCAATTAATTGGCCATATATCTCATGCGCAACTATCCCACGACACTGTGCTTAATGTAAATATTCCTGATGTTGCTATAGAGAGTATTAAGGGTTTTCAAACCACACGCTTGGGTAAGCGCCATATGTCAGAACCAAGCATTCAAGACAAAGATGATGCCTCTTTATATTGGATTGGCGAAAATGGCAAGGAAGCAGATAATGGCGTAGGCACTGATTTTCACGCTATTGATAATAACTACGTATCAGTGACACCATTACAAATTGACTTAACCAAATACAACGAAATAGATACAGTTTCAGATTGGTTAAGCGAGCTGGGTTAATGACTCCAAGTATCTCTTAAACTGACCGTCTTATTAAATACGATTTCGTCAGGCGATTGATTATCGCGACAAAAATATCCTTCACGTTCAAATTGATAAGCCACTTCCGGCTCAGCATTAGCCATACTAGGCTCAATAACGCCATAGGTACTCACAAGTGAGTCAGGGTTAATTAACTGCTCAAAATGATCATTTTTGCCCGGATTTTCAAGTGTAAATAGACGATCATATAGTCTAAATTCAGCTTTTAAAGCTTTAGTGGCTTCCACAAAATGAATAACCCCTTTGATTTTTCGACCATCAGCAGGATTTTTACCCAATGTATCTGCATCATAAGTGGCATACACTGTTGTAATATTGCCATCAAAATCTGTGTCAAAAGTAGTAGCATTAATGACATAAGCATTGCGCAGGCGAACTTCTTTATCGATAGCTAGACGTTTGAATTTTTTGTTAGGTGCAACTTCTTCAAAATCAGCTCTATCAATAAATAACTCACGTGAGAAAAATATTTCACGCTTGCCCATGGCTTCATTTTGAGGATGAATAGGTGCTTGTAGAGTCTCGATCTTATCTTCAGGATAGTTCTCAATAATCACACGTATCGGATCAATGACCCCCATGGTTCTTGGTGCAACCGTATTAAGATCGTCACGCACAGCATCTTCCAAGATTTTCATGTCGGTCATACTATCAACTTTAGAAATACCAATGCGATCGACAAAATCACGAATACTTGCCGGCGTATAACCGCGCCTACGCAATCCTGAAATCGTAGGCATGCGTGGATCATTCCAGCCAGTTACCAGTCTATCTTCCACTAATTGTTGAAGTTTGCGCTTTGACATAACTGTGTATTCAAGATTAAGCCTTGAAAACTCATACTGATGCGGGCGATTAGGTTTGTCAAAATCATCTAAATGCTCAAGAATCCAATCGTACAAATGTCGATTATTTTGAAACTCTAATGTGCATAAAGAGTGAGTGACATTTTCAATTGCATCAGAAATACAGTGTGCAAAATCATACATCGGATAAATACGCCATTCATT
>CALBNC010000098.1 GCA_937896195.1 uncultured Gammaproteobacteria bacterium | reverse complement strand
TTAAAATTAGATCATTAACACCTATTTTTATATTGATATAATAAACCCTATGCTTTATTATTTTATTATTGGTTTAATTATTGGCAGTTTTATTAATGCCGTGGTTTATCGCCTACCAAAATCCATCATGGGTGAATCAATCAGTCTTAGCAATCCAAAAAGGTCACTTTGTCCTAATTGCAAACATACCCTAAGCTTTATTGAATTAATACCTTTATTAAGTTATGGCTTACAGCGTGGCAAGTGCAAACACTGCAACCAATCTATCTCGATTCAATATCCAGCCATTGAACTAGCGTGCGGACTTTTGTCAGTATTAGCTTTTGTAAAATTTGGATTAAATTTAGAATCGATGTTTATTTTGATTTTTATATATAGCTTGGTAACACTTTTTTGGATTGATGCAAAATACCGATTATTACCCAATGTTATCACTCTACCGCTAATTATAATTGGCTTGGTATTTAATTATCCGTTTGCTTTTGTTGAATTTACCGATGCATTGATTGGCGCCACTGCTGGCTATTTAGCCCTTTGGGGTATTTTTTGGATATACAAACTTATACGCAAAGTTGATGGCATGGGCTATGGTGATTTTAAGCTTGTGGCCGCATTGGGCGCATGGTTTGGCTGGCAGAGCTTGCCAATACTTTTATTAGGAGCTTCTACATTAGGCATTGTTTATTTTGCTATTTTTATCAAACAACGAAACAAGCCATTTGCATTTGGGCCATTTTTGATTATTTCAGCATTAGTGTGGCTGTTTGTCAGTTATTAAAATAAACTACGGTAGATGAGCTTTATGTCATTTGCCTGCCAGTTAACCTCATTCAGTTTTTGAGCTGGGTCACCTGAAAGCGTGTGAAAAACATGTGTACCACTTGCTGAATAATTGTAACGACTCAGTAATAAGCTTAAACTACTAAAATTGGACACTGAACGCTCATAACCTGCGCTAATTTTATTGCCAGTACCGCTACCTGTTTGCGTCATACTGACTGGATGTTTTAAGTCAGGGCGTAAATTCCAATTGGTATGGCCATTAAGATCAATATTCTGATGAGTGTAATTTAATGAATATATATTATTATCATTTTTATAATTCATGCCAACGCCTACTTGGGGGCCGCTCCAATTTGACTGGTACAAACTATCAAGACCAACGAGACTGGCAGATCCAATTATTTGATTACCTTCGTACATTTTTAAATTTTGTCTGTGACCACTGTAGCCTAAACTAGCATCAACTTTTAGCTTGGGTGAAACAATATAACTCTTGCCGTAATTTAATTCTAAATCAAGCATGTAGCCCTTGCCGGCGTTATTGACAGATCTAGAAAACTCACCTTGTCTATTATCTAGATTGTAGTCAGAATCTTGATTTTGGCCGGAGTAAATTTTTCCATACTCACCAGAAGCTTGTAAAAAATAATCACCTTCTGTCCAAATACTACCCACTGAAACTTGACGAGACTTAATATCTTGCCAAATCAATTCGGAAATAACATTAGGACTGGTGCCTTGTAAGTTGCCTGCGATATTCCAATCAACAGTTGTATTGCGCTCACCAATACCATAAGTAAGGGTAGGCTCAATATTCTTTGCGGTTGAATTTAGAGAATATAGTGACAAAAAGACTATAATTAAATTTTTATTCATATTTCAATTGAGATTACTATAATAACAAACCATGCAGATAAAAAACTATCAACAAGTTAATAAAAAATTGGCAATGGCCAGCGTTTTTATTTTGATAATACTAAGTGCGTCGATTATATCTGAGCTATTCTGGAAAGTGTTAGAAAAAAAATCTAATACTAATAACCCTATTACATCAACAATCCCAAACAATGTCGAAGTGATGCTATTGCCTAGCAATCTTTTTGGCATGCTAGATTCAACAAGCAAACAATTACATAATAATATTAAAAGCACCCGATTAAATTTAACATTAATCGGCATCTTAAATCAAAATCAACAGTCTCTTGCAATTATCAGGCAAGGTAGCGGTAAAGATAAAATCTACAAATTAAACGATTTTGTTGATTCATCGACCATGGTTAAAGAAATTCACACTAAATATGTCATCCTATCTAGAAATGGCAGCTTTGAAAAACTAGCAATAAAGCGCAATAAGATTGATTTTACGGAAGGAAAAAAAAACTACAAAAAATCACCAATTGACACAGTCAGTAAATCGAAATTACTAGGGTATTTAAAACAACTAAACACCAACCCTAAAAAGCTATTATCCATTGTCTCTGTCAAGCCAAATTATACAAAAAATGGCATGTATGGCTTTATTGTTTCACCAGGTATTGAGCGTAAATTATTTGCAGAACTTGGTTTTAAAAAAAATGATATCATTGTCAGCATAAACAATACCGAGCTAACTAATTTATCACAGGCAATTAAATTAAGAAAAGAGCTTTCCAAGCAGCAGTATTTTGACTTTACCATTCAACGCAAAGGTCAGACACTTCCATTATCTATAAACTTAAATCAATAATTTTATGAAAATTTTACTAATCACTATAAGCGCACTATTCTCTTTATCAGTTAACGCCTTAACACTCAATTTGAAAAATATGGAAATGGTGACATTGATCAATACCGTTTCTCAAGTGACTGGGAAAAACTTTATTGTAGACCCTAGAGTAGAAGGAAAAGTTAACGTTGTTAGTTCTTCCGAGATTGACAATGAGGAGTTCTATCATTTGTTTTTATCCATCTTACAAGTACACGGCTATATTGTTGTTGAAGGTGAAGGTTTTGCCAAAATATTACCACAAACGCACATAAAAAATAATAGCTCTATACTCTCTGCTTCAGCCAATGATCATATCGTAACCACTACTATTCCCGTATTTAACGTTGCAGCAAATCAAATGATTCCGGTATTGCGCCCTATCATCTCACAACACGGCCATTTGGCTTCATACACACCTTCAAATACAATTATTGTGACTGATACACAAGCTAATATTGCACGCCTGAAAACTGTCATTGCCGAATTAGATAAAGAAATTGATGAAGATTATGAAGTAATTACACTTAAAAATGCCTCGGCTGATGAAGTAGCTAAAGTTATAAAGTCACTACTACCCACCGACAAAAATCAAAGTAGCAACCCATTAACGGTTGCCATTGACCGTCACAATAATCAAATTATTGTGGGTGGTGCACCTGCCAAACGCCTAAAAGTCAGATTTTTAGCAAAAGAACTTGACAAGCATCAGGATAAGGAAGGTGGTACTTCTGTTGTATATTTAAGATATGCTAACGCCAAAGACATACTGCCAGTACTGCAAAATATCGCCAAACAAACTATGTTGGACAATAAAGGTACTGCTCAAAATAATACCAATGCCAGTATCCAGGCAAGCGAATCTACTAATGCTATTATTATCACCGCTTCAACAACAATCTCTAAAGATATAAAGAAAGTTATTGGTAAGCTTGACATACGTAAAGCTCAAGTTTTGATCGAAGCAATTGTTGCTGAAATTAGCTCTAGCGACTCTAAAGAGCTTGGTATTGAGTGGTTAGCACGTGGCAGTGGTGGCCTTGGCTTAATTAACTTTACCGGACAAATTCCAGCGCTGTTGGCAAGTATTGGTAGTGGCGCTTCTAGCGCTTCTAGTGCAATTGGTAAAGGCGCTACCATTGGTATTGGATCTTTTGACTCTGCTACCAATAATGGATTTGGCGCTATATTAAACGCTTTAGAAGGTGAGGGTCGAGTTAATATTCTATCCACACCATCAATTGTTACGCTAGACAACGAAGAAGCTATGATTATGGTTGGCCAAGAAGTACCTTTTATTACCAATACAGAAATAAAATCTGTTGGCTCTAACCCATTTCAAAATTATGAGCGTAAAGATGTTGGCCTCACGCTAAAAGTAAAACCTCAGATAAATGAAGGAGATACAATCAAGCTCAACATTGAGCAAGAAATATCGAATATCATTCCCGGTTCGAACGCATCAGATTTAATCACCTCTAAGAGAAAAATAAAAACCTCAGTCATGGTTGCAAACAACAAAATTTTAGTGCTGGGCGGCCTAATGGATGATATTGTTAGAGATAGTGAATCACAACTACCTGTGCTAGGAGATATTCCAATATTAGGCAGTGTGTTTAGTTACAAAACCAAGCAGAAAGAAAAAAGAAATCTTTTAATTTTTATCCACCCTACCATCTTAACTGATCAAAATACTGCCAACAATATCAGCGAACAAAAATACAAGCATATTCGTGCACAGCAATTACTCAATGATATGACTACCACTGATAATTCTCCCGCTAAGGATCTAAGTCTTCCTCCTTGGATGAATTATGAGTAGTGACGCAAACACTTTGTTGCCATTTTCTTTTGCCAAGGAGTTTAACGTCTTACTTGAGCAGATAGATGGTGACTCGATACTCAACCACATTGAACCGACACCATTAGCCACTTTTGAGGAAATTCAACGAAAGTTTGGCAATTTTAAGCTTCAAAAAATTTCAAAATCAGAGTTGCATGCAAAAGTTCAACAGTACTATGAAACCAGCTCTGCTCAAGGATTAAATAGCTTTCAAGATGATGCCGAAAGTGATGAGTCGTTAGATATACTAGCCATGGATCTACACGAACCCATGGAGCTTTTAAACAACGATGACGAGGCGCCTATTATTCGCTTGCTTAATGCTTTATTTGCTCAGGCAATTCTTGAGGAGGCTTCGGACATTCACATCGAATCTTATGAGAGTCGCATTCGTGTACGTTTCAGAGTAAATGGAACACTCAAACAAGTGTTGCAACCAAGTGCAAAAATTGCACCACTTTTAGTGTCCAGAATTAAAGTTATGGCCAAACTTGATATTGCCGAAAAGCGCCTGCCACAAGATGGTCGAATTGCCATTCAGTTAGGAGGTCGTGCTGTTGATATGCGCGTTTCTACCATTCCTTCGGGCAATGGTGAAAAAGTTGTTATGCGCTTACTAGACAAGCAAGCTGGACGCTTACAACTTAAACAGCTAGGTATGCAGGGTGAGATTCACACTGAGATTCAAACACTCATTCACAAGCCTCACGGAATTTTATTAGTAACCGGTCCAACCGGATCTGGAAAAACCACCACGCTTTACGCTGCATTAACCGAACTAAATAATAATGAGCTGAATATAACCACTGCCGAAGACCCGGTGGAATATTTTATTGATGGTATAAATCAAACTCAAATCAACACCAAAGTTGATATGACATTTGCCAAAGGCTTGCGTGCCATCCTTAGGCAAGATCCTGATATTGTTATGATTGGTGAGGTGCGTGATAGTGAGACCGCTCAAATCGCAGTACAAGCAAGTTTGACAGGACACCTGGTGCTTTCTACCTTACATACTAACACGGCAGTAGGTGCAATTACGCGATTACGCGATATGGGTGTTGAGCCTTTTTTACTTTCCTCTAGCCTTAGTGGCGTACTAGCGCAGCGCTTGATTCGAACACTATGTTCTGAATGCAAAACTGCGCACACAACAGATGACAAAGAGCAACAAAAACTTCACTTGAATAAGGCTGTAACTATTTATCAAGCCATTGGCTGTAGCCATTGTAACAATACTGGCTACAGCGGACGAACAGGACTCTACGAATTACTTGTTATTAACGAAAAAATTAAAATTTTAATTCATAACGAAGCCAGTGAATCTGAAATCTTAAAAACTGCCAAACATCACTCAACCTTAGCTAACCAAGCTTCGCAATTAGTTATTGATGGCAACACCAGCTTAGATGAAGCAATTCGTGTCGTATCTCTGTGAGTATTTTTGAATATCAAGCGTTTGATTCGAATGGTAAATCAGATAATGGCTTAATTGAAAGTGACACACTTAAATCCGCACGCCAACAATTACAGAAAAAAAATCTAACTGTTTTGGATGTTAAACACAGTAGTAAAAGACGCGCCCAGGCTAACTCTTTTTTCGAAAAAAAATTAAGCATTAGTGATATTTCCATTATTACCCGCCAACTCGCTTCACTTCTTCAAGCAGCTATGCCCATTGATGAGGCTCTACAAACCATTGCCAAAAACAATAACAAAAAACACATTAAAACCATTGTCGGACAAATACGCTCCTCAATCATTGAAGGAAAAAGCCTGGCAGAATCATTACAATTAAATGCGAAAGAATTACCGCCGTATTTCATCTCAACTGTTGAAGCTGGCGAACGCTCTGGGGAGTTGGGCGATATTCTTGCCAAGCTAGCACACGAGATACAGCAGCAAGACAAATTTAAGAAAAAAATATCTGCCGCACTCATTTATCCAATAATGATTAGTATTGTTGCAATAATGGTCGTTATTTCATTACTAATTTTTGTTGTACCTCAAATCGTCTCTGTTTTTGACAACATGAACCAAACCCTTCCACCTTTAACGGTGGCTGTTATTGCTTTGAGTAATTTTTTAACCAATAATATTGGGTTAATTATTATTATCTTTGTTATAACTATTGTCGGCATTAAATATTCACTAAAACAGCCAAAAATCAAAACCTCTTTTCAAGTGGTACTTGGTAAATTTCCCATCATTGGCAAACTATTGATTGAATCGAATGCAGCTCGATTTTCTCGAACTTTAGCACTACTTCATGAAAGTGGAACGCCAATCTTAACGGCATTAAAAAACTCTGCAGACTCTTTAAATTATCTACCCATGAAGCATTCAATATTAAAAGCAGCTGAAAAAGTTCGAGAAGGGTCAAGTATCTTTAAAGCGCTCGAGTCTCAAAATACCCTGCCCTCAATGACGCTCTATATGCTTGCCAGTGGTGAGGCTAGCGGCCAACTCAGTCAAATGTTAAACAAAGCAGCAGACAATCAAGAGGTTGAACTAGATGCCTACACCACAAAAATCATCAGTTTATTTGAACCTTTAATGATTTTATTAATGGGCGGCATTGTATTGTTAATTGTACTTGCTATACTATTGCCAATTTTCGAACTAAATCAAATCACCTTATAATGAAAAATAATATCAAAAAACAAAAAGGCTTTACCTTAATCGAAATCATGATTGTTGTCGTTATTATTGGAATTTTAGCTTCCATCATAATGCCAAAAATTATGGATAAACCCGGTCAAGCGCGCTTGCAAAAAGCCAAACATGACATTCAAACTATCAGTTCATCACTCAATCTTTACAAGCTTGATAAATTCAACTACCCAAATACAGATGAAGGACTTGATGTGCTCATCGGAAGCTATTTAGATAAAAAACCCATAGACCCTTGGGGTCGCGAGTATTACTACCTAAGTCCAGGACAAAAAAGTACTTTTGATTTGTATAGTTATGGCGCCGATGGCAAGGTTGGCGGAGAGGATGAAAATACAGACGTCAGCAATTAAAAACAAAGGCTTTACCTTGGTAGAATTATTAGTTGTTCTACTTATTATTGGAGTGATTGCCTCTATTGCCACACTTAGCATTAATACCGCACGCCCTTCTCAAGTTCAATTATTATTTAGCCAATTAAAAAATCAAGTACTGTCTTCAAAAAAAACAGCACAACTTAAAAATATAAAATTGCGATTAATTATTACTGATAATCAAAGTACAGTTGAGCATCATAATCCTCAAAATGGTCAATGGGTGTCTCACAATAATACTGTACCAAAATCCAAGTTAAAAGGCGCAATAATTACCTCTGAAAAGTCAAAAATTTTATTTTTTCCAAATGGATATGTCACATCATCAGTTATTAGTTTAAGTCAAGCAGGCGTGACTTACCAATTCAACCCAAGCTCGCTATGAGGCAACGTGGCTTTACCTTAATTGAAGTTTTAGTAGCATTAAGTATTGCTAGTATCGGGCTTGTCGCACTTATCAAAGCACAAACCCAAAGTACTCAAAATTTACAAATTCTACAGCATAAAACTTTGGCAAATTTGACTGCGTCAAACCTTGCTATAGAAATGCGTCTAGCCAATAAAGCTTCTTTAGGATTTAAAAATGGTGAGTATCAACTTGGAAAGCAGCGCTGGTATTGGCAGTCAAATACCAATTCAACACCTAACTCAAATATTGTTAAGCTGTCATTGTTAATTTTCGCTAATAAGCAAAAAATGAGTGACAAACAACCTTCTACTCAATTAGATCTATACCTAAACAAATGAGAAACCAGAAAGGGTTTACCTTAATAGAACTGTTAATCACTATGGCAATTTTTTCAGTAATTGCGGTTATTTCATACTATTCTCTGAGCAGCTCTTTTAAGAGTGAGTCTATCCAAATCAAACATAGTGAAGCACTTTTCGAACTGCAAAAAACACTTAATTATATCGAGCGTGACATTACTCAAATTTCCAATCAAAACGTAGTGCTTAGCAATTCAATACTTGAGTTTACCAGCCTGCAAAATGAGCAACTATTTGAAATAAAGTACATTTTTAATTCAGGCCAATTGCGCCGTATAGATGTCAGCAATCAAGAGTCTCAGCCAACCTTAACATTGATTGACAATATAAGTAAAGCCAATATTCGGGTACTTACCAATAAAAACATTTGGCAAGCCAATTGGCGCAAAACAAACGACGCCTACTTAAAAGCCATTGAGGTTCAATTTACTCATCCTTACTGGGGAAATATTATCAAATTGGTCATGCTTGATGAATAATTCCAATCAAAAGGGTATTGCTCTAATAAGCACTATGATTATTATTGCCTTAATTAGTGCATCCGTTGCACTTATGTGGCAACGCTTTGGTAAGGATTTAGAGCATACAACTTACGTCCTAAGTCACACTCAAGCCATTAATCATTTATACAGTATAGAAAGTTGGGCAAAATCAATATTACTCAAAGACGATGCCAAAATTGATTCACTAAAAGACGATTGGGCACAAGAAATGCCGCCCATTCCTGTGCCTGATGGCATACTGTCTGGCAAACTAATTGACTTGCATGCAAAACTAAATATTAACAATTTAATCGATCTTGATTCTGATCCTTATTCGCCGCAATACAGGTCTTTTTTTTCCAATTGTTTAAATACAATCAATACCTCTTTAGAGCAAGAATACATGAGTGATTTAATTTTTTCATATGTTTCCAGCCAATCTCCTAAGCCTAAAATTTTTGAACATCATGTCGAGCTAAAAAAAATCAATACAATTTCATTAGCAGATTATCAAACTATCAAGCCTTTTATCACCGCCCTTCCCAATCTGACAAGTATTAATATCAATACTGCTAATAAAAAAATACTATCTTGTCTAAATTCACATATCTCTCTGGACATGACTGAGCAAATCATTACCCATAGAAATGAAAAACCTTTTTCAACAATTAATGATTTTTGGCGCTATCTAAAGACCTTGTTACCCAGCCTTAGCATAGAGCAGATCAAACAAGATTTTCCTGCAGAATTTATTAACACTCGTAGTCAATATTTTTTACTAGAAATGGAAATAACTTTCAATAATAATAAACTACTTGCTCATTCCATTTTTCATCGAAAAGATGGCAAAATATCCATCATGAACCGTAATTATTATCAAATACCATGAATATTGTCTATTATTCTAAATCTGGGGAATTTTCCACGCCAATCTCACAAGATAGCCTTAATACAATTATCGCTATTGATTCTGGGCTGATCTCCACACACGAGATTACACTTCCAAAAATGAGTAAGGCTAAGGCGCTTAAAGCCATCCCATTTGCTCTAGAGTCTCGCCTGCTTGATGATATTCACACGTTAAGTTTTTTTCCAAAACAGCAAGCTAAATCAACCACTTGGGGTGTGCTTGTCATCAGCAAAACAGTTGTTAACAAATTAAAACAGCAACTCGATAGTAATAATTGTAAAGCCGATTTTATTATTCCAGATTTCATGTTATTGCCATATAGCGCAAATAAAATCACCTATCATGAAAGTAGCGATACTATTATTTTTCGAAAAAGCCGTCTTCAAGGTGGATCCCTACCTATTGATATTTTCAAGTCTCTTTACAATGATGAAAGCCAACTTATTACCGCACCTTTAAATTTTGATAAGTCAAATAAATTTAGCCTGATTAGCGCTAATAACAGCCACTGGAAAGAGTATTTTCAGCCTTGGAGAACACCTTCGGCCATCGCCGCAGCTTTACTCTTGTTTTTAACCATACAATTAGCAATTAACAATAATCAGCTTGAAAACCAACTAACTCAACTAACTCAAAGCAACCAAGATAAATTTAAAGCTTTATTCCCAGAAGTCAAGCGTATTGTTAATATACGCGTACAAACTGAGCAAAAATTTTCAAAAGCCAAAGCATTAAAGGCTAATTACAACAACGACTTATTGTCCAAATTATCCACCCACTCTAGCGCCAAAATTCAGGCTTCTAAGCTAATTTTCAAAAGCGAACAACTCACTATTGAGGCAATAAAATGAACTGGCAGCAATTAAATCAAAAGGATAAAAATAAACTGATCATTACCGGTGCTCTATTGTTAGCTATCATTCTATACATATCAACAATCACATCAATGCGTCAGCATAATAACAACCTACAAGAGCAAATAAATTCTGAGCAAAGTTTGTCAAAATATTTAAATAAAGTAGCTCAGCAACTTGCTCGCCTACCCAATCATCCCGATCTAACAAAGCAAGGCGCTCAAAAAATTATTGAATCACTTGCCAAAGAAAATAAAATTAAGCTAAATGCACTTATTATGCAAACTAATAGTAGCATTATTAGCATTAACAATATTGCGTTTAATAAATTACTAGATTTTTTAAAACAGCTTAAAACAAAATACGGCATAGTGACTACACAGTCTGACCTAAAACGCATAACACCAGGCAGGGTTAATGCGAATTTCACACTTCAGTTTCCATGAAAAAACAATTAATAACATTCGCTTTAGTTTTGTTATTTTTTATCATTGCAAATGCACCGGCAACGCTACTAGCGCCTCATATAAAAAATGTAGAAAATTTTCAAATTAAACAAATAAAGGGTAGTGTTTGGCAAGGCAGCGTAGCTAGTAATCAATTTGAAAAAATAAGCTGGAGCGTCAATCCATTTTATTTACTAGTGGGCATTCTATCTGCAGACACAAACATCCAAATCAACCAATCAAACCATTTGAACACCACAGCAAGTATTAATCTATTCCAAAAAATAAAATTAGAAAATATTAATGGCACATTAACCACAGATTATATTCAACAGCTAGCGCCCAATCTGCCAATCATAGTAAAAGCCAGCCTTATCATCAGCAATGCTCAAATCAATTGGGGCGATGTCAGTAAAAACCCTAATACACCTTCATCTGCCAAGGGCGTCATTAACATTCAAAAAGTTAACTTACTGGGTGAAAAATTAGGCAATTATGATGCGAGTTTTAATTATAAAAATAATCTATTAGAATCATCTATCACTTCCAACCAATCATCTCAAATAGATGTCAACATTAATTTAATGCTAGACCCGAAATTTAAACTTACTATTAAAGGCGATATCCAGCCAAAAACCAATAGTTTGGCATTAATTTTTAAGGAATTAAATATTCTTATCAAGCAAAACTATGTGCTTCAGCTTTAAAATGTTGGCGTCCTTACATAACTCATAACAAACACATGGTTGATAAATTTTTAGTTTAAATTATGGCTTACCATAATAGTGGATAACGTCTCCATAAGATAAAATCAATTTTAATATAATTAAAGCTAAGGAATCAACCATTCCACTAAGAGTTGTTGATGGAATAGTAATCGTAACTGAGTAGTAATGATGATGTTTTAAGAATAAAAAGCCCGCTATATAGCGGGATTTTTATTGTGTTTTATTTGTAAAATTGACTTAAATTAAAA
>CALBNC010000097.1 GCA_937896195.1 uncultured Gammaproteobacteria bacterium | reverse complement strand
CCAACCTACCTGGTCGGTGAGCAAGATATCTTAATGGTGAAGGTTTGGGGTGATGCTGATTTAAGCACTGGCGCCAATGTCAAGAATAATGATGCAAGAGCTGACGGCTTGGTGGTGCAAAATAATGGCACAATTTTCTATCCGTACGTTGGCAATGTTGCTGTTGCTGGTAAGTCAATCGAGCAGATCAGGATATTACTTACTGAAAAACTCAGCAAATACATTAATGACCCACAAATCAGTGTCAGTGTGAGTGAGTACCGATCCAAGCGCGTGCACGTGATGGGAGAGGTGAGAAAGCCGGGCACTTACCCAATCACAGATACCCCAATGAGTATGCTTGATGTGACAATGCTGGGTGGTATTAATAACCGTACTGCGGACACTGAGCAGATTTTTGTTATTCGTCGAGCGAAAACCAATAATGGTGAAATTGCCAAGCCAGTCATTTATCGTTTTGATGCTGGTTCAGCGGATGCCATGCTTTTGGCAGGTCAATTTTATTTGAACGCTGATGATGTGGTATTTGTAGCGCCGGCAGGTGTTGTTTCATGGAATCGTGTGATCAGTAATATCTTACCAACAACAGGTTTAGGCGCACAAATAGATTCAATTGGTAATTAATTATGGCAAATGAAGTATCGACAACGGGTAACACGCTCAACAACAATCAAGGGTTTGATCAAAGTGAAGATGAGATTGATTTATCTGAGCTGATTGGTACACTGATAGAGGCTAAATGGCTAATTAGCATTATTGCTGGTGTATTCTTGGTTGTTGGTGTTTTTTATGCACTAGTTGCTACGCCAATTTATCAGGCAGATGCAGTACTACAAATTGAGGAAAAATCTGGTGGTATGCCAGGTCTAGGCGACTTGAGTGACATGCTATCAACTGACGCCTTGGCAGCTACCGAAATCGAAATTATTAAATCTCGTAATATTATTGGTAAGGCCGTTGATAAGCTTAATTTAACCATTAATGCGCAGCCAGATTATTTACCAATAATCGGCGCTGCAATCGCACGCCGATATAGTGGTGCTGAAGTTAGTTCTGGGATGGGTGGCTATGCTTGGGGTGGTGAGCGTATTCAGCTGCAGCGCTTGGTGTTACCAAGCTATTTGATCAAAGATGGCGTGGTGCTAGTTACTGGTAAAGATCAACAATACACATTAACAGATATAGATGGTGAGGTGCTACTAACAGGTAGCGTTGGTGAAGTGGCAAGCGCTAATGGTGTTGAGGTATTTGTCTCTGAATTGGTCGCCAGAGAAGGAGCTGAATTTAATCTAAGCCAGGGCAGTCGTATTAAGGCTATTAATAATTTACAGGGAAAAATTAAAGTCTCTGAAAAAGGTAAAAAAACAGGCATTCTAAGAATCAGTTTAGATGGTGAAGACCCAGTATTAATCAGTCGTATTATTGATTCTGTGGCTAATTTATACTTGAGACAAAATGTTGAGCGTATGTCTGAGGAAGCTGAAAGTGGCCTGAAATTCTTACAAAAGCAATTGCCACTCATTAAAGATGAGATGGAGGCGGCCGAGATGGAACTAAACAGCTATCGCATGAGTAAAAGCTCGGTAGATTTAACGCTTGAAGCGCAATCCTTATTGGATCGAATTATTACCATTGAGGCGCAACTGGCTGAGTTGGAAGTTAAACGTGCAGATATTTCTAAAAAATATACTGACGTGCATCCAATTATGATCACCTTGGTAAATCATGAAACTAAGCTAAAAGAGCAATTAGAGAAGATTAATAGCAAGGCGCATGGCTTACCAAAAACCCAGCAAGAAGTATTACGCCTATCTCGTGACGTAGAAGTGGCTACGACGATTTATACCCAGCTTTTAAATATGGTTCAAGAGCTTAAAGTTGCTAAGGCAGGCACGGTTGGTAATGTGCGCATTATTGACACCGCTCTGACGGCTGAGAAGCCAGTCAAACCAAAGAAGGCGATGATTGTCTTATTAAGCTTGGTGTTAGGAATATTCCTGGGCGTTATGGTTGCCTTTGTACGCCGAGCAATGAACAAGGGCGTGGAAGATCCTGACTCTATTGAGAAGAATATTGGCATACCGGTCTATGCCAATA
>CALBNC010000096.1 GCA_937896195.1 uncultured Gammaproteobacteria bacterium | reverse complement strand
AGTTGAGAAAAGGCTAGATATATCTGCTGAAAAGCTTAGCTACCTTCAAGGCGTTTTCGAAACTCAAAATAAAACAACAGTTGAGCAAAATATTGCCAGAATTAAAGAGCTAAAAGAAACCTCTAGTGGCATTGCTATCACTGGATTGATCGTACCTGCTATCGGTGTGGCAACATTAGTCGCTTATACAACTGAAGAGATTAACAACTATTGTGCAAATATTAAAAACACCATAGAGCTTGAAAACCAGGTATTTGGAAAAATCGTCTCTTTAGATAAAAGCATGCAAAATAGCTATCACAATCAATGTGAAGTTAGCCTAAAAGACAAAATTAAGAAAGGCTTGGAGAAACTTAAAATTCAGTAATTTAGGCCTTAAGCGATTCGATTTTTAATCAAATCTTCAACCACTTCTGGCTCTGCCAAAGTAGATGTGTCACCTAAATTATCGTAATCATTTTCCGCAATCTTTCTTAAGATTCGTCTCATAATCTTACCACTTCTTGTTTTTGGCAGTCCTGGCGCAAATTGAATCTTGTCTACACTTGCAATTGGTCCAATTTCACGACGCACTAGCTTAGCCAGCTCTGTTTTCAATTCATCTGTTGGCTCTATGCCATTCATCATAGAAACATAAGCGTAAACACCTTGTCCTTTGATGTCATGCGGATAACCTACAACTGCAGCCTCTGAAACACTTTCATGCAAGACAAGTGCTGACTCGATCTCTGCTGTGCCTAAACGATGACCTGAAATATTTAAAACGTCATCTACTCGTCCAGTGATCCAGTAGTAGCCGTCACTGTCGCGCTTAACACCATCACCAGCAAAATATTTACCTGGGAAAGTTGTGAAGTAAGCTTCCATAAAACGCTCATGATTATTGTAAAGTGTACGCATTTGCCCTGGCCAAGATCTGGCTAGCACCAAAATACCTTCCGCTTCACCTTCAAGAATATCACCTTTTTCATTAACCACTTGCGGCTCAATACCAAAGAAAGGCTTACTCGCTGATCCTGGCTTTAAAGCCGTTGCATAAGGCAGTGGTAGAATCATATGACCACCTGTTTCCGTTTGCCACCAAGTATCAACCACTGGACACCTAGACTGGCCAACAGTGCGGTAATACCACTCCCAAGCTTCTGGATTGATTGGCTCACCAACGGTACCTAAAATACGCAAACTAGAACGATCAGTTTTTTCAACAAACTCATTACCAGCGCCCATTAATGAGCGAATTGCTGTTGGTGCTGTGTAAAAAGTATTTACTTGATGCTTGTCAATGACTTGCCAAAAACGCGAAGCATCTGGATAAGTTGGAATGCCTTCAAACATTAGTGTGGTGGCACCGTTAGCTAGTGGACCATAAACAATATAAGAGTGGCCTGTTACCCAACCAACATCGGCCGTACACCAGTAAATATCGCCCTCTTGATAATCAAATGCGTATTTATGCGTCATGGCTGCATACAATAAATAACCGCCTGAAGTATGCACCACACCCTTTGGTTTACCAGTAGAACCTGATGTATAAAGAATAAATAGTGGTGTTTCAGCATCAAATGATTCACAAGGGCATTCACTAGGCACATCCGCTACCAAATCATGGTACCAAATATCTCTATCGCCCCATTTAACTTCGCCTTTGGTATTTTGAACAACAACGACTTTACTAACGCAATCACACCCTTCAATTGCAAGGTCAACATTAGCTTTAAGTGCTGTAGATCTTCCGCCGCGCAAACCCTCATCAGCAGTAATAACAACCTTGCATTCAGAGTCAAGAATTCTGTCTTTTAATGCTTCAGGCGAAAACCCACCAAATACGACTGAATGAATGGCACCAATTCGAGCACATGCCAACATAGCGTAAGCAGACTCCAATATCATCGGCATATAGATACAAACTCGATCACCCTTTTTAACGCCTAAATTCTTTAAACCATTAGAAAGCCTTGCAACTTCATCGTGCAGCTGCTGGTAAGTTATCTTTTGACTAACACTAGGGTCGTCACCCTCCCAGATGATTGCTGTTTGCTTGGCTCTTTTTGGGAGGTGTCTATCGATACAGTTATAAGCAACATTTAATTCACCACCCTTAAACCATTCGATTTTTCCTTGTGTGTAATCCACATTAGATACTTCATTCCAATCTTTACCCCAATTCAAGAATTCTTTTGCTTGAGTGGCCCAAAATTCATCTGAATTATTAATAGAATCATCGTACATTGACTCATACTTTTTTTCATCACAAATAGGTATTTTGTTTGGTTGGGTAACTGGATACATAATAATAGGTAATTTAAGAAATATGAATTAATAATACCTAATAACTAATTTTCAAGAAAGGCATTTTTTTAAATTAAATCATCTAATTCAATTGAATTAGAGTCGCCCATATAAGTTATTTGGGCTAAAAATAACGTCTAAGCGTTATTTTTAATGAATTGTAAAATTAAAAAGATTTGTGCTTTTTACCATCCAAATCTAATTAATAAATATCAATATTTAGATAGCTAAATATTGATGTCTTAATACTTCATCATCTAGAACTTCTTGAGCGCTACCATCAAACACAATCTTACCAGTATCCAATATAAGTGCCCTATCCGCTAAACGCAACGCAGCTACTGCATTTTGTTCAACAATAATAGTAGTAATACCTAGCTTCTTAATACTAATCAAGATATCTTCAATTTCATGAACAATTACTGGTGCAAGACCTTCAAACGGCTCATCTAATAATAGCAATTTAACATCACGTGCCAACGCCCTGGCAACTGCTAACATTTGTTGCTCACCACCTGACAAAGTAATGCCATCTTGGTCTTTTCTCTCACCCAATCTTGGAAAATGCTCATAGATACGCTCTATAGACCAGCCAATTGGACCCTCAATTTGCGCTAATTGTAAGTTTTCCTGTACAGTCAACCCGCCAATAATACAGCGATCTTCTGGCACCAATGCAACACCTAATTGTGCTACTTGATAATCTTCCATATTATGTAAAGGCTGATGATCAAGCCACATTTCTCCATGATTCACCTGAGGACTGGTAGCGCGAGCAATAGATCTAAGTGTTGAAGTCTTTCCAGCGCCATTTCTACCTAATAAGGCTAAAATTTCCCCTTCGCGAATATCGAAACTAACACCTTGCACAATATAACTCTCACCATAGTAAGAGTGAAGATCATAACAAGAGAAAAATGCTCTATCAGACCCTTGTGAAACAACGGCTTTATATTTATTATCACTCATGAGTACCTCCGCCTAAATAAGCTTCTTTTACGATTGGACTTGCTTTGATTTCTTCAGGTGTTCCTGTTGCGATAATTTTACCTCTTGCTAGTACAGAAATGGTATCTGCAACACTAAACACAACATGCATGTCGTGCTCAATAATAACCTTAGTCATGCCACCCTCTTTCATCTGCTTCAATAGCTCAATTGTTTGATTGGTATCATGTCTAGCCATACCTGCAGTTGGCTCATCCAACAGGAGTAGCTTTGGATGTTGTATTAAGCTCATTGCCAACTCTAGTCTACGTTTATCTCCACGTGACAAACTTCCAGAGGCGACATGCATTTTATCTTGCATACCAATACTAGCTAACACATCAATGGATTCTTGCATGATATCCTTCTCATCAGCTAGATCTTTAAAAATTTTAAACTTAAAGGGTCCATCACGCTTTGATAACGCAGGAATCATGACATTTTCTAACAAAGACAACTCTGAAAAAATTTCAGGTGTTTGGAAAACTCTCGCTAAACCCAT
>CALBNC010000095.1 GCA_937896195.1 uncultured Gammaproteobacteria bacterium | reverse complement strand
GTAAACATCATCTCCCAAACCAAAGTGATACTTTTAGCTTTTAGTAAGTTAAGATCGTAAGCTTGTTGAGTATTAGCCAGTAAGCAAATACTACCTTGAGGCGCGATTACTTGAATCATTTGATCAAAGTAATCATCAGGCACACCCATGCAAAGAATATATTTTGGGGTATCTAAGTTGTTGTCTTTAAATTGTTGAGCAAGATGCTGATGGTCAAGCACAATATCAGCACCCATTTGCTTGCACCAAGATCTAGATTCATCACGTGAAGCGGTAGCTATTACTTTCATGCCGATTATTTGCTTGGCAAATTGAATGGCCATCGAACCCACGCCGCCAGCAGCGCCAATCAATAATAAAGATTTATCTTTGTCTGATTGGGTGATTTTTAAACGATCAAATAAAGATTCCCAAGCGGTAATACTGGTTAAAGGAAGTGCTGCAGCTTGCTCAAAGTTGAGTGATTTTGGCTTACGACCGACAATACGTTCATCGACAAGTTGGTAAGCTGTATTCGAACCATCACGCGATACATCGCCTGCATAAAAAACTTCATCACCAACTTTAAAAAGCGATACTTGTTCACCCACTGCACTCACAATACCTGAAGCGTCATAGCCTAAAATTTTTACAGCGCCATCTTTGGCGACAGTATGCTTAACTTTGGTATCAATTGGGTTGACAGAAATAGCTTTTATTTCTACCAGTAGATCTCGGCCTGTAGGATTATTTAGAGTTTTCTCAAATTCTATAAATTCACTACCGTTATAACCAATTGCTTGCATGTTATCTTCGTGTATTTCTTTCAATACGCAACATTACTAACATCATGACAAACATAATAAAAAATCCAAGTGCTGCACCTAGCATACCTAGAGAAATAAAGCCTGTCATTTGATCGGTTCTAGCGGTACCCATTTTCATTAAATTTTGCTGAGTTTGCTCATTGACTTGGTAGGCAAACTCTTGATCATGCCAATGCAAAAATTCATCAATATTAACTTGATCTCCACCCACATTAACTAATTGCTTAGTCAATCTTGATAAAGATTCCACATAGCTTAACTTAAGCTCTGGAGAATAAGCATTAGACTTAATCTTAATCATCACTTTAATTTGGAACTGTAGGTCATTTTCATCAAGCACTTCGTTAGGTAGTGCCTGTAAATTAGTAATAATCTGTTCTATTTGAGCATCGAACTTTTGATTAAAAATTACCTGAGAATCATCTTCAACAACGCTAACTGCTTGAGAGGCTTTTTCAGGCTCCACTTGCAGGCTGATTGGATTTTGGTATTTGGCTAATTCAATGCTGGGCGCACTAATTTCATCAGTCGCCCTACTGCTGAGTTTTTCATAGCTAAACACACCTAAAAAGACAATTAAAGCTAGTGAAATCAATGCAAATAAAAAGCCAATACGATGCACAATGAGAAAGAAGTTGTTTTCAATAAATTTAAACATGTGCTATTCCTTTGTTATGCTATTTTCAAAAATGTTATTCATATGAGTTGCTAATTCGATATCCAATTGGCTAATACATCCTTGAGAATGCGTTATTAACTCAACATTAACAGTGTTATATACATTGGACCATTCTGGATGGTGATTCATTTTTTCAGCTATGATGCCAGCTTGAGTCATAAAGCCAAAAGCCTGAATAAAGTCATTAAAAACAAACTGTCTCGATAGTTTTTGATTAACAATTGACCATTTTGGCAATTGTATTAAAATTTCTGAATCAGTCATGACTGAACTTTCAAGATATCTTTAGCGCCCATTTTGATCAACTGATCACCTAGCATCTCACCCAATGCCTCTGCCTGATGAATATGACCAGATACCTGGTGTTTTAATATGACGCCAGACTCTACGTTACCCACTAAACCTGTCAGGCTTATTTGGTCACCATCCAATGTTGCATAGCCCGCAATCGGCACAGAGCAGCCACCTTCTAGACGGGCATTCATCGCACGTTCAGCACTCACTCTATAAGTAGAATCTTGGTCGATTAAAGGCTTGATTAAGTCTAGAATCTCTTGGTCATTTTCACGAATTTCAATACCCACCGCACCCTGTCCAACTGCAGGTAAAGATTCTATTGCTGAAATCTCTTGCTTAATTCGGTCCTCAAACTTAAGGCGAATCAAGCCAGCACAAGCTAAGATAATCGCATCAAACTCGCCATCGTCTAATTTTTGTAAACGCGTATTAACATTGCCACGTAAATCTAGGATTTCTAAATCTGGTCTCTGCGCCTTAAGTTGAACAATACGACGCATCGAACATGTACCTACTTTGGCATTTTTTGGTAAATCACTAATACTATCAAACTTGTTTGATACAAAGGCATCAAATGGATTTTCACGCGCTAAAATAGCGCCCAGTTCAAACCCTTTAGGAATCTCATAAGGTACGTCTTTCATAGAATGTACGGCAATATCAGCCACACCTTCTATAATGCCCACTTCTAGTTCTTTAATAAACAGACCTTTGCCGCCAATTTTTGATAAAGGTGAATTTAAAATTTGATCACCCTTGGTTGTCATTTTGATTAGCTCCACGTTCAAATGTGGATGAATCGCTTCCAGCCTAGCTTTAACATGCTCAGCTTGCCAAAGTGCCAATGGAGATTTTCGTGTTGCAATTTTTAGGGTTTTATTCATGCTTCAAGGAGTTTGTATTAAAATAGTGCTAATGTTTAGATTTTATCTATTAATTACTGTCTTTTTATCAAATTTTGCTTTTGCGCAAGAACTAAACCTGCCGGGCGCTAAAAATTTCTTTTTAGACTCACAGCAAGTCTGGAAGAAAAAGACTCCTATTTTAATAATGTTTTCCATTCCTGACTGTGGATATTGCAAAATAGTTAAAGAAGATACCATTGGCCCTATGGCAGATCTTAAGGAATATGACGACAAAGTTATCATTCGTCATGTCAATGCCAATAGCTTTAATGAAATTAATGATTTTTACAACGAAACCATTTCTCACAATGAATTAGCCTTTAAATATGCAGTTAATTTTTTTCCAACTGTTATGCTGGTAGATAACTATGGCGTTGTATTGGAAAAAGTATTAGGGATTACCAATGAAGAATATTACTGGACTGATCTTGATAAGCTAATCGACAAGTCTATTATAAAAATTAACAAACAACTTAGTGCAAAATTATGACCAACAACACTCAAAACTCAAACCAAACTCAAGCAAATCAATCATGGGGCGGACGATTTAGCGAACCAACTGATGAATTTGTAAAGATTTTTGGTGCCTCTGTATTTTTTGACAAAATTTTAGCGCCCTACGATATCCAGGGCTCTATCGCACATGCCACTATGCTGCAAGAAGTCGGACTACTCACGGAAGATGAAAAAAACCAAATTATCAAAGGTCTGGAGCAAATTTTAGCTGAGATCAACGCGGATGAATTTGAATGGTCGGTAGCACTTGAAGATGTGCACATGAATATTGAATCACGTTTGACCAAGCTCATTGGTAATGCTGGCAAAAAACTACATACAGGGCGCTCTCGTAACGACCAGGTTGCTACTGATATTCGTCTTTACCTTCGTGATCAAGTAGATGACATATTAGCTGAAATTAATCGATTGCAAATTGCCCTACTAGATCTAGCTGAACAAGAAGCAAGTACTATTTTGCCGGGTTTTACTCATCTTCAAGCAGCGCAACCAATTAGCTTTGGCCATCATATGATGGCTTATTTTGAAATGCTGTCTCGCGATGCCGAGCGCTTGGTAGACACTAGAAAGCGCATGAACTCTATGCCATTAGGATCTGCTGCATTAGCGGGAACAACGTATCCAATTAATCGCGAAAGAACAGCTCAACTTTTGGGCTTTGAGCGTATTTGTCTAAATTCATTAGATGGTGTTAGTGACCGAGATTTTGCCATTGAATTCTTATCAGCAGCGAGCATCATTATGATGCACCTGTCGCGTTTTTCAGAAGAATTGATTTTATGGTCTTCTGCTCAATTTCATTTTATCGAATTGCCTGATAGTTTTTGTACAGGCTCATCGATTATGCCGCAGAAGAAAAATCCTGACGTGCCTGAATTAGTCCGCGGTAAAACCGGTCGCGTATATGGAAATTTAACTTCTATGCTCACCATTATGAAGTCTCAACCTTTAGCTTACAACAAAGACAACCAAGAAGATAAAGAGCCTTTATTTGACACGGTTGACACCTTAAAAGCTTGTTTACGTGTATTTGCCGATATGGTTCCAACCATTGAAGCACAGCGTGATACTATGTATAACTCATGCAAAAAAGGTTATACAACAGCAACTGACTTAGCCGATTATTTGGTTAACAAAGGCCTAGCATTTAGGGATGCTCACGAAGTAGTTGGCAAGTCTGTTTCTTACGGCATTGAACACCAAAAAGACTTGGCAGAACTTAGCCTAGAAGAACTTCAATTGTTTGATGATCGTATTGAAAATGATGTGTTTGATATTTTATCTTTAGAGGGCTCTCTTTGCGCGCGTGACCACCTAGGCGCAACTTCGCCTAATCAAGTTAAAAAAGCGATTAAAGCTGCCAGAAAAAAACTCATCTAATGCGGGTTATTTTTGCGGGTACGCCTGAATTCTCAGTTGGCATACTCGAAGCGCTCAATCAAGCCGAGCATGAATTAGTTGGTATATACTGCCAACCCGACCGCCCCAAGGGTCGCGGTCGCGTACTAACCGCCTGCCCTGTTAAGCAAAAAGCGCTTGAGCTCAACTTACCCGTCTTTCAACCTGAAAGTCTAAAAGATAAAACAGTTCAACAACAATTAAGCGCTTTAAATGCTGATGTGATGGTAGTGGTGGCTTATGGTCAAATCCTGCCTAAGGCGGTACTAGATACTCCTAAATACGGCTGCCTAAATATTCACGCTTCACTATTGCCTCGTTGGCGTGGTGCAGCGCCCATTCAGCGTGCTATTATTTCTGGTGATAAGCAAACAGGTATCGGTATCATGCAAATGAATGAAGGCCTGGATACGGGCGATATTTTGCTGGAAAAAACTTGCGATATTCTTGAGTCTGATACCGCCCAATCTTTGCATAACAAATTAGCAATACTTGGCGCACAAGGCATTACTACTGCTTTAACTAATCTCAACACTTTATTACCAATCGTTCAAAATGAAGATGGCGCGACTTACGCCAAAAAACTCAGTAAAGACGAAGCCTGGATTGACTGGAATAAAACAGCAGTAGAAATCAACCAACAAATTAGAGCTTTTAACCCTTATCCGATTGCCCAGGCAAATGCAAGCAGCGACAAATTCGAATCAAAAGTGTTGCGCATTTTATCTGCTTGCGTCATGGGTGAAAATTATCACCAAAAACCTGGTGAAATCATTGAATACAGCAAAGGAGTTTGTATTGTCGCAACGGGTGATGGCGCACTAAGTTTGGAAAAAGTACAGCTTGCTGGCAAAAAAGCCGTCGACATTAAAGATTTCACAAATGCTTACACGCTAACAATACTGAAATAATAATGCCTCTTAAGCGCACCTTAACCTTGCCATTACTCACACTTTACGGGTTAGGTAATATTTTAGGTGCTGGTATTTACGTCTTAATTGGCAAAGTCTCGGGTGTAGCGGGGATGATGGCGCCGTTATCATTTTTTGTAGCATCATTACTGGTTGTTACAACAGCGTTTACTTATAGCGAGCTGTCGTCGCGTTATCCTGTGAGCGCCGGTGAAGCGGTTTATCTGTTCAAGGCGTTTGGAAATCGACACCTATCCTTTATAGTCGGTATTATGATTGTTATAACTGGCGTCTTATCTGCCGCTACTATCACAGTTGGCTTTATTGGTTATTTGGATATTTTTGTTGATTTATCCAGCCTTATCACCATTACATTACTATTGACAATATTAGGGGTTTTAGCTATTTGGGGTATTAAAGAATCTGTCCAAGTGGCTGCATTTTTAACCTTAATAGAAGTTACAGGATTACTGATTATTATTTGGTTCGGCCGTGATTATCTCCATAACATCGATACTCAAGCATATTTAACGGTTTTTCAATTTGAGGATTTGGCTATTTGGAGTGGCGTATTTGCAGGTTCTTTTTTAGCATTTTATGCATTTATCGGCTTTGAAGATATGGTTAACGTGGCTGAAGAAGTCATTGAGCCAGAAAAAAATATGCCAAAAGCCATTATTTTGTCTCTTGCTATTGCCAGTATTATTTACATATTGGTGTCACTAGTGGCTGTTAACGCTGTACCACTAGAGAGTCTATCTGCACACAAAGCGCCACTAGCGCTTATTTACGAGAAACTTAGTGGATTTTCACCTAATTTAATTGCAGTTATTGGTATGCTTGCCATTATTAACGGCGCACTCATACAAATTATTATGGCCTCTCGTGTTCTCTATGGCATGAGTAAGCAAAAATGGCTACCTAGTATATTGAGTAACATTAACAAAAAAACCAAAACCCCTATTTATGCTACTTTAATTGTTGTACTTATTATTTATATTCTAGCACTTTGGTTGCCAATTATGACACTGGCAGAATTGACCAGTTTATTTATCTTAATTATTTTTTCACTCATGCATCTTGCGTTGCTGGTCATCAAAAAAAAGCAGCCTAAACCCAGCGAAAATATCAGGCGCTATCATTTCAGCTTGCCGCTGATTGGACTTATAACCAATACAGGCTTTATTGCTTTCTACTTGCTATTTTGAAACTTTGCCTAAAAAACCAATCTGACGCCAAGCTTCGTAAGCAACAATTGATACACAATTAGACAAATTCAGACTTCTTGAACCTGACTGCATCGGTAACGTGATGCCCTCATATTGATCCAAGATTTCTTGTGGTAAGCCGCGAGTTTCCGGGCCAAATAAAAAACTATCGCCGCTTTGATAAGTTGGATTAGTATAAATTTGATCCACTTTTGAACTCACTGCAAACAAGCGATCTGGCTTAGCTTTAGCTAAATAATCTTCAAAATTTTCATATTCCGTCACATTCGCTAGTTCTTTATAATCTAAACCGGCCCGTCTCAAGCGCTTATCCGTAATTTCAAACCCAAAGGGTTTAATTAAATGCAAATTTGCACCCATATTGGCTGACAGACGAATAAGACTGCCCGTATTGTTTGGAATCTCTGGCTCGAATAATACTAAATTTAACATAATATTTTATTTTGGACCTTGAATAAACGTTAATCATCCCATATATAGAGTCTAACTTAAACAAAAAACAACAATAAAACTTATGAATATTGAAAAACTAACTTCTCAATTTCAACAAGATCTTGGTACTGCTCAATCCATTGCAATTAGTCATAATAATAGCGCTATTGAAGGGCTTCACGTGCTAAGTGCAATGCTGTCTGATGTCAGCTCAAGTGTGAGTAATACATTAAAAAGCATTAAGGCAGACACAGTTAAACTTAAGAATCATGTTGATCAACAAATACAAAATCTAGCCGTTGTTAATAATCCTAATACTGATATAGGTATCTCTCAAAATTTACTGCGCCTGCTGACTGCTACGCAAAAATTAGCCACAGACATGGGTGACACTTATGTATCAACAGAATTATTCTTGTTGGCCATTATTCAAGGGTCTGATGCAACGACAAAACTATTAAAAGATGCAGGTGCTAATAAAGACACACTTGCTAAAGCTATTGAAACCCTTAGAGGAGGACAAAACGTGAACGAACAAAATGCAGAAACACAAAGAGACGCTCTAAACAAATACACAACTGATTTAACCCAAATGGCCATTGATGGCAAGCTTGATCCTGTCATCGGTCGTGATGGAGAAATTCGTCGTGCAATCCAAGTATTGCAGCGTCGTACCAAAAACAACCCCGTCCTTATTGGCGAGCCTGGTGTGGGTAAAACTGCCATTGCTGAAGGTTTGGCTCAGCGCATTATTAACAATGAAGTGCCTGAGGGTGTTAAAGGCAAGCGCTTATTGTCGCTAGATATGGCATCCTTGGTTGCAGGCGCAAAATACAAGGGTGAATTCGAAGAAAGAATGAAAGCTGTCCTCAAAGATCTGGAAGCAGAGCAAGGTCAGGTAATTTTATTTATCGATGAATTGCATACTATGATGGGCGCAGGAAAAGGTGAAGGATCTATGGATGCTGGAAACATGCTTAAACCAGCACTAGCACGTGGCGATCTTCACTGTATGGGTGCAACCACACTCAACGAATATCGCGAATACATTGAAAAAGACTCTGCGATGGAGCGACGTTTTCAAAAAGTATTAGTCGATGAACCAACTGAAGAAGACACAATCGCCATCTTGCGCGGACTTAAGGAAAAATACGAAGTCCATCACGGTGTAGAAATCACTGATCCGGCTATTATTGCAGCAGTTACCTATTCAACCAGATACATCACTGACAGACAACTGCCAGATAAAGCCATTGATTTAATCGATGAAGCCGCCTCACAAATTCGCATGGAGATTGATTCAAAACCAGAATCAATGGACAAGCTTGATCGAAAATTAGTACAGCTTAAGATCGAGCGTATGGCGCTTAAAAAAGAAAAAGATAAAGCCTCTAAAGAGCGCCTTAAAGAATTAGAGTCAGTCATTAAAAGCTTAGAAAAAGAGTATGCAGATTTTGATGAAATTTGGAAAAAAGAGAAACTGGTTGTTCAAGGTGCTCAACACTTAAAAGAAGAGCTAGAGCAAGCTAAATTAGACTTGGAAAGTGCACATCGTAACAACGATTTGGCTAAGATGAGTGAGCTGCAATACGGCGTTATTCCAGAGTTAGAGAAAAAAATAACTCAAGCAGAAAATGCAGATACTGTAGAAATGACCCTGCTTAGAAATAAAGTTACCGAAGATGAAATCGCTCATATTGTCGCTCGATGGACTGGCATCCCTGTGGACAAAATGCTAGAAGGTGAAAAAGAAAAACTTCTACAAATGGAAAGTATTATTCACAAAAGATTGGTAGGCCAAGATAAGGCAGTTAAAGTTATTTCTGATGCAGTTCGTCGTTCTCGTGCCGGACTGTCAGATCCTAATCGTCCTGATGGTTCGTTTATGTTTATGGGGCCTACAGGTGTTGGTAAAACAGAGTTAACCAAAGCTTTGGCTGACTTCTTGTTTGACACTGAGCAGGCCATTGTTCGCGTGGATATGAGTGAATTTATGGAAAAACACTCAGTCTCACGCTTAATTGGCGCACCTCCGGGTTATGTAGGATATGAACAAGGTGGTGTTTTAACCGAGGCTGTACGACGCAAACCTTATTCAATTATCTTACTTGATGAAGTTGAAAAAGCACACCCTGATGTATTTAACATCCTATTGCAAGTGTTAGATGATGGTCGTTTAACCGATGGACAAGGGCGTACGGTTGATTTTAAAAACACCGTGATTGTCATGACTTCGAATTTAGGATCACATCTGATTCAAGATAATCCAGGTAAAGATATGTCAGCCGAGCTAACTAAGCTGGTTGGAGAGCATTTTCGCCCTGAGTTTGTTAATCGTATTGATGAAATCGTTACTTTTGATAGCCTCGGAAAAGATCAGATTAAAGGCATTGCAACTCTGCAAATTGAAATTTTATCTTCACGCTTAGCTGCACTTAACCTGAAGCTTGAGTTAAGTGAAAAAGCGGTAGAGATGATTGTTGATCAAGGATATGACCCAGTATTTGGTGCAAGACCACTAAAACGCACCATTCAGAAACTACTGGAAAATCCATTGTCTCAAAAGATACTGGCGGGTGAGTTTCTTCCAGGATCAACCATCAAAGGCGAGATAGGTAACAATGAGATTGTTTTTTCTTAAGAAAAATATTGGAAAAAATGAAAATGACGCAAAAATAAGCCAAATTATGCGTTAAAGTTATTAAAAACCCCGTTTATCGGGGTTTTTTTATGCATAAAAAATCCTATTTTGATCTAAATACCGCCTTTTATACATTGACACAAATGGCTTTTAATAAATTTGACAAATTTCAATAATCAAAGACTTTTAGAGTGTTTACTGCGCTGTTGTTGATATAATCAAGACTTATGAATGATTATATTAAAATTGCCAAAAATGGGCTATGGACCAACAATCAAGCATTGGTTGCATTGCTTGGTTTGTGCCCACTTTTGGCCGTCACCAATAACATTGTTAATGCTATTGGCCTGGGATTAGCCACAACCTTTGTATTGGTCGCCTCTAACGTTACAGTCTCTATTTTTCGCAATCAAATTTCAAAAGAAGTTCGTATTCCTATTTTTGTATTGCTAATTGCATCATTCGTCACCATTGTAGAGCTACTGATGCAGTCATATTTTTATGACTTATATTTGATTTTAGGTATTTTCGTGCCTTTAATTGTAACCAACTGCGCCATTCTAGCTCGTGCAGAAGCATTTGCCAGCAAGAATAGTTGGGATAAATCTGCACTGGACGGATTAATGATGGGTATTGGCTTTTCATTGATACTTATTCTTTTAGGCGCCATGCGAGAGTTAATCGGCTCTGGTACTTTATTTGACCAATCCAGCCTCATATTAGGTAGCTTAGGTGACACATTGAGTGTTACTGTATTTAACGATTATCAAGGCACTTTGCTGGCTGTTTTACCACCTGGTGCCTTTATCGGTCTAGGATTGATTGTGGCTGTTAAGAATTATTTTGATTTAAAGAAAGTTTAACAAAAGGAGAAAAATGAAAAAATTAGCGATTTTATTAATAACTGTATTACCCTTTATGGCTATTGCTGAAGGTGAAAAAACCAAACAAGTGTTTATATCACCCGGTGTGATTTCAATTGACGTCGTACACAACGGTAAAACTATCAAGCTACAACGCGAACAAGATCAAGATAATGAAATTTCTGATTTTTATCTTAAAACAGCCCGTGGCAAAATCCAGCCGATGCATCCATTTGCACCGCACTTGGTTGAAACAATTGGCGAGCTTGAGATGATTAATTATGTCAAATTAAAATCAGAAGGTGATGATTCAATCGTCGTGATTGACACACGTACCCCTAACTGGGTGACTATCTCAGGTGGCATACCAAGTGCTGTTAATATTCCTTACACTCTGTTTAAGAAAAAAGACAGAGCCTTGGAAATTATGGAAAATCAGCTTGGCGTTCAAGTGGATGACGTATTTGACTTCACCTATGCTAAAACTTTGGTGATGTATTGTAATGGTATCTGGTGTGGACAAACCCCAACGGCTGTTAAAGCTTTATTAAGCTATGGCTATCCTGCGGCAAAAATCAAGTATTTCCGTGGCGGCATGCAAAACTGGAAAGCTTTAGGATTGACAACTGTCAAATTATAAATCTTGAAAACCATCCAAGATTACCTCGAAAATGGTGCGATTGATATTGCGCCATTTTTGTCTTTAGTATTAGATAAAAGTAGTGCTGAACTTATTTTAAATAATAACTATCAGCTTACTTTTGATGAAAAATCTTGCATAGATAGTCTCGTCCTCCAGCGAGAAAAAGGGGTGCCTTTTGCATACTTAAGTGGTAGTCGCGGTTTTTATCATCTTGATTTTAAAGTCACACCAGACACACTCATTCCAAGGCCTGAAACAGAGCTATTAATCGACATTGCGCTAGAATTATCTAATGCAAATAAAGCATTAAAAGTGCTAGATTTAGGCACAGGAAGCGGCATTATTGCTGTTACTTTAAAGGATAAAAATCCTCATTGGCAAGTCAGTGCAACTGACTTTTCTAATAAAGCACTTGAAGTAGCTAGATCTAATGCAACTACTCAGATTGAATTTTTACAGGGTAGCTGGTTTGAGCCGGTTACCAATCAATCTTTTGATTTAATTATATCTAATCCACCTTATATCGAAGAAAACGACGCCCACCTTGATGATCTAAGCTTTGAACCGATCTGCGCACTTACGGCAGGAAAAGATGGACTGGATGATATTAGAATTATTGTTGATCAAGCGCCTGAGTATCTTGAAAAAAATGGCTTTTTATTATTAGAGCATGGGCATGATCAGCAAGACAGAATTGTTGAATTACTAAAACAAAAGTTTAATAATATTCAAACTTTCAAAGACTACAATAGTAAAGATCGCGCTATTTTGGCGCAATGCAAATAACCCTATTTAACGATTCTCAATAAGGCTTTGTTTTAGTTTATTGCCATAAATAGAGTCTACTTCGCAATATTTTTCTTGCTGAGTAAAGAAATCTTCCTCTACCCAAGAGTTTGAAGTTTTAAATACTGGTACTGTTTTTTTACCAGTATAAGTCATTGTATTATCTGTATAAATAGTGATATTTTTGTCAGAATATAGTATATCTTTATCTGCAAAAACATTAGCTGATGCGACCAAACATATTATTAATATTCTCTTAATTTTTCTCATAGAGTTATTCTACAACAAAAAATGCGATAAGTAAAAAATACTATTTTTATGAAAAAATGTTGAAAAATCAATTGCCATACTGTGATCAGCACTCCGTTAAAGGATGAAGAGACAAAAGATAACGTGAAAGAAGTGAAGTTAGTCTATAAGCCGGGTTCTGTAATAGATGGTCATTCATCTACGCATATCGTCACCAATATGCTTTAGCACTCTACCCGCTACCTTATGCGAGCCGCATCAATGGTAGCCTATTTGAGCTTGCTCCAAGTGGGGTTTACCTTGCCACGGTTGTTGCCTCCCGCGCGGTGCGCTCTTACCGCACCTTCTCACCCTTACCTATAAATAGGCGGTTTAAATCTCTGCAGCACTTTCCATTAGGTCACCCTACCTAGCTGTTAGCTAGCACTTTGCTCTATGGAGCCCGGACTTTCCTCTGATAAGTAAACCTACCAGCGACCATCCGACCAACTTCGAGGGTTATTATACTAGCTAAGTATTATGATGGTTGTATTCGCGCAATATATCAATCGTCTAAGTGCTAACTAATAAAACCTAAAATGTTTTGCTATTTCAACGTTTGAAGATTTTTAAAAACATCATGAATATTTTCACCTTGACTGTCTACCGCAACTGTAACAGGCATGTTATTGACTTCAAATTCATACATTGCTTCCATACCCATTTCTTCAAATGCAATTTTTTTCGCTTTTTTAATTGATTTAGAAATTAAATATGCCGCACCGCCGACAGCAATCAAATAGCTGGCTTTATGCTCTTTAATACTTTGAACAGTTTTATCGCCACGCTCAGCTTTACCAATCATGCCTAAGATGTTAGTATTTTCAAGCATCATATCGGTATATTTATCCATTCTTGTGGCTGTCGTCGGGCCTGCAGGACCAATAACTTCGTCACCGACTGCGTCAACTGGACCCACATAATAAATAAATTTATTGTCAAAATTAACACCTTTTGGTAGACCTTCGCCATTATCCAGCATCTTTTTAAGGCGTGCATGAGCTGCATCACGACCCGTGATAATAGTACCTGTTAATAATAAAGTATCACCAATTTTCCAGTCATTCATTTGCTCGCGTGTTAGCGACTTTAAGTCAACATGCTTATACTGAGAATAATCCATTTCTAAATCTGGATAGATACTCATATCAACTTCTGGTAGTTTGGCAGCACCTGTGCCATCCATAGAAAAATGCAAATGACGTGTCGCAGCACAATTAGGAATTATGGCAACCGCCTGAGAGGCGGCGTGCGTTGGATAATCTTTAATCTTAACATCTAGCACGGTGGTTAATCCACCCAAACCTTGCGCACCAATACCAAGATTATTAATACTTTCTAGTAATTCCAGGCGAAGTTTTTCAATGTTTGTTGGGTTAGTTTTTTGTGCAATATCAGCAATATCAATCGGCTCCATAAGGCATTCTTTAGCCATTAACATGGCTTTTTCTGCCGTACCACCAACACCAATACCAATAATTCCGGGTGGGCACCAACCTGCTCCCATCGTTGGAATCATACTTAGCACCCAGTCAGCAATATTGTCAGAGGGATTAAGCACTGTAAATTTAGCCTTATTCTCAGAGCCACAACCTTTGGCAGCAACTGTAAAGCTTAATTTATCACCTTTAACTATTTTTGAATGAATAACAGCAGGCGTATTGTCTTTGGTATTTTCTCTTGAGAACAAAGGATCTTTAACAATTGAAGCACGCAATGGATTTTTCTCGAAAGTAAAAGCACGTCTCACACCTTCATTAATCATATCATCCAATGAAAGCTCTGCATCCCAAGTTACATCCATTCCAACTTCAACAAAAACATTCACAATGCCAGTATCTTGGCATAAAGGTCTTTGACCAAGTGCAGCCATTTTTGAGTTAATTAGTATTTGAGCAATAGCATTTTTAGAAGAGTCATGCGTTTCTTTTTCATAGGCTTTTACCAAGGCTTGAATAAAATCAGGCGAATGATAATAAGAAATATATTGCAACGCATTAAAGACGCTTTCAATTACGTGTTTTTGCTGAATTTTCATATTTACTCTACCTTTAGGATTTTTGTATTTTTACTAATCATTTATAGTATTATATCTTTTTATTTTACTAATAATTAATCAGGAATTTTTATGTTTGATTTTTTCAAAGCTCAAAGTCTTTCAATTGATCTGGGTACCGCTAACACACTCATTTATATGGGTGGTCAGATTGTTTTAAACGAGCCTTCAGTAGTGGCGATTCGCCAAGATAGAGGCTCAATGGAAGCTACTGTTATTGCAGTGGGTCAAGATGCTAAAAGCATGCTGGGTAGAACGCCTGGTTCAATTGAAGCAATTCGTCCAATGAAGGATGGCGTTATTGCTGACTTTAAAGTCACTGAAAAAATGCTACAGCACTTCATTCGCAAGGTTTTGCGTTCTGGATTTTTCTCACCAAGCCCAAAAGTTCTTATTTGTGTCCCTTGTGGTGCCACTCAAGTTGAGCGCCGCGCTATTAAAGAAAGTGCTATTGGTGCCGGTGCACGAAATGTGTATCTTATTGAAGAGCCAATGGCAGCAGCATTAGGCGCTGGTATGGCGATTGAAGAAGCATCAGGTGCTATGGTTATTGACATCGGTGGGGGTACAACTGAGATTGCCATCATGTCACTTAACGGCATTGTGTATTCTGATTCTCTACGAGTTGGTGGTGACGTATTTGATGATACGATCGTAAAATTCGTACGTAGAAATCATGGCGTTATTATTGGCCCTGCAACAGCTGAAAGAATTAAAGAAGAAGTTGGATCTGCATTTAAAACTAACGTTGTTAAAAAAATGGAATACAGGGGTAGAGATGTTGCCAAAGGCATCCCAGTGACCTTTGAGATTACTAATACTGAAATCCTTGCAGCACTTCAAGAGCCACTTAAAACAATTGTAAGCTCTGTTAGAACGGCACTAGAAAAAACGCCACCAGAACTGAGTTCAGACATTGCTGAAAATGGCCTAGTACTTACTGGTGGTGGTGCATTACTAGATGGGCTTGATAAACTGATTCATCAAGAAACCAACTTACCTGTTCGCATCGCTGATGATCCTTTAACTTGTGTTGCTCGTGGTGGTGGTGTTGCACTTGATATGATCAGTAAGCACAACATGGGGTTTTTGGCTGCTGAATAAGCCAACCATTGCTCAACTGGGGTAGAGAAAATGTACTTTCTTAAAATTTTTACCCCAATTGCTATTGCTATTTTTTTGATTATTTTTGATTATAAGTTTTCTTATCTTAATAATCTAAGACAAAGTGTCGCCGCCCTAATCTCTCCTATTTATTTAGTTGTTAGCCTGCCTAGCAAGCTTTATACATGGATTAACGAACAAGGCACCTCTAAAGATCAACTTCTTAATGATAATCAAAGCCTTAATAGCGAACTGCTAAAGCTTAAAGTTAGGTTTCAACAAGTAGACGCACTAGCACTGGAAAATAAAAAACTCAATTCTTTGCTAGAATCTAGTTATGCCTTACAAAAAAACAGCTTTACTGTTGCTCGTATTGAAAGTGTCGCTCGATCTCGATTAAAAAAACAAATTGTCATTAACAAAGGTAGTAATGATAATCTTAAAGTTGGCCAAGTAGCACTAGGATCAAATGGTGTGCTAGGGCAAATCACACAAATCACACCAATCAATGCCAGTATCTTAATCGCAAGTGATCCAACGCAGTTCGTGCCTATTAAAAATGCTCGTAATGGTATTCAAGGTATGAGCCAAGGTGTGGCTGAAAATAAACATCAGCTACTGGTCAAATTCATTGAGCCTGATTCAGATATTAAAATTAATGATGTTTTTGTCAGTAGCGCTCTTGGTTCTAAATTTCCAAATGGCTACCCTGTAGGTCGTGTGACTCATGCAGAGCAACGTAAAAATGAGTCTTTTATGTATATCACGCTTGAACCTATTCAGCAAATTCATAACTTAGAGTTTGTTGTTATCTTGAATAACTTATGAATATTCAACGCCCTTATGTCTTTTTACTCAAAATAACGCTATTTGCATTCATCCTTAGCGCCCTGCCCTTTAATGATGCTGTTTTGGATAGCTCTCCTTTTTGGATGTTACTGCTTTACACTTATTGGCTGATTCATTTTCCCGTTAAAGGTAGTTTATTTATTGCTCTAATATTAGGTGTATTGCTTGATGTTTTGCAAGGAGATCTTTTGGGTCAAAATGCATTGGCACTTATTGTGGCTAGTATTTTTATTAATAGCGTTAAACAGTCTTTTTATGTATCCAATCTAAGTACTCAACAAATCTATGTATTTTTATCTAGCTGTCTTTATTTGGCATTTTTCTTTCTTTCGCACTTTTTAATTCACGGCCTTACTGATAACTATTATTTACTCTTAGCGCCACTCACTAGTGCGCTTATTTGGCCAGTTGTTCGATTCTTTCTATTCAAATGTAAGCATCAGTAATCATGGAAAGTATTAGCAATACTCGGCTGGAAAATAAACTACTCTCATCTCGATTAAAGTTAGCACTTATTTTTATCTTGTTGCTAACCCTTCTATTATTAACTCGTATCTACAACCTCCAAGTGGTTAATTATGAGTACTATCAAGAAGAGTCCTTTGGCAATCAAATGCGAACCCTGCCCATTACGCCCAATCGAGGTAAAATTTTTGATAGAAATGGTCAAGTACTAGCATCCAATAAGCTGACATATCAGCTTACACTCACCCCTGAAAAGGCTGGTAATATTAGCACAACTTTATTAAGTCTTAAAAAAACTGGCATTATTAATGAAGATGATATTAAGTTATATCATAAGAATAGAAAGCGTTTTCAAAAATTTCATAATATCCCCATTAAGACTAATTTGAGTGATGCCCAGGTTGCAGAGTTTTTGGTCAGTAATCAATTTCCAGGTGTCGATATTGAACCTTACTTTAATCGTGTTTATCCTCATGGCGCCTCTAGTGTGCATGCAATTGGATATGTCTCGAGGATGAATAAAAAAGACACAGCTTTGTACGATAAAGACAACTACTCTGGAACTTTGTTTGTTGGCAAGGTAGGCATTGAAAAGCAATATGAATCTTTACTTCATGGTCAAACAGGATTAAAGCAAATAGAGCGTAATGTCAGTGGACGTGTCGTTGACACTCAAATTATAAAACCTGCAATGCCTGGGCAAGATCTATATCTTAGCTTAGATTTAGATATGCAAAAAAAGGCAGAAGAATTACTCAAAGGAAAACGCGGTGCTATTGTTGTTGTTGACACTAGAAACGGAGAGGTTCTTACGTTAGTTAGCACCCCAATCTACAACCCTAACTGGTTTGTTAATGGCATTTCTCACGCCAACTATAACTCTCTACAGTCCTCAAAAGACATTCCTCAACTAAACCGAACTATACAAGGCTTGTACCCACCTGCATCTACCATCAAGCCTATGGTGGCACTTGCTGGACTCGAGCAAGGTACCATTGATATCAAAACTACCATATTTGACAGAGGCTACTTTCAGCTACCCGGAGTCAACCGTAAGTTTCATAATTGGGATAGAAATGGCCACGGTAGTGTTAATGTAGAAGATGCCATTGCCCAATCAAATGATGTATTTTTCTACAGTTTGGCTAATAAGATGGGGATTGATAATTTACACGATGGCTTAAAGCTTTTTCGCTTTGGCCAAAAAACTGGTATTGATATCCCTGGTGAACAAGGAGGAATCCTACCCTCTAAATCTTGGAAAAAAATTAATAAAAATGAACCTTGGTACAAAGGTGAAACTCTTAATGCTGGTATTGGTCAGGGCTTTATGACATCTAGCCCTCTTCAACTAGCTGTTACAACTGCGGCGGTAGCTAATAAAGGTCAGTTATTTCAGCCTACTTTATTGAAAAATACCCAACTACCTGGGCAATCCATAACTGAATTTAAAAAATCTGACAGCAGGCAAATACCTATTAATAATATCAAAAATTGGGAAACTGTTATTGATGGCATGAGGCAAGTGGTCTATTCGCCCAAAGGTACCGCTAGAAGGTTAAACAACAAACTTACTTACACACTAGCAGGTAAAACAGGCACAGCTCAAGTATTTGGTCTGGATGCTGAAGAAGTCTATATTGCAGAGAATCTTGAGGAAAAATTAAGAGATCATGCTTTGTTTACAGGCTTTGCACCAATCGAAAATCCAGAAATAGCCATTGCTGTTGTGGTTGAAAATGCAGGTAGCGGTAGCTCAAAAGCTGCACCATTAGCACGCCAAGTACTAGATGTTTATTTTAATAAACATCTAAACAATGAGTTGACTCAATAGGTTCTTGTCTATTGGAAACTTCAAAGTTGCATCCATACGATAGCGCGCTTTAAGCTGATCCAATTGTGGCTGATTCAACTCATCATACAAAATAATAATTTTAGCTTGAGGGGAGTTTCCCTCCAAAGTGGCTAGCAGTGACTCTATGTTACTCACTCTATCTCGAAACTCAGGATTGTGGCTGAATTCAGCAACGAGCACTTGGTAAGTATTTTTCTTAGCAAGCTTAGTTGCTTTACGCTGAGAGTCTTCAAAATCGACCATAAACCCCTGCTCATTAAACAAAGATGTGAAGTCTTCAAAGCCACCTTCATCAACAAAAAATAAGAGCTTTTGACTCATGAAGTTTGATCTTGTAATTGATAAAAATTTTGCTTAAATTCAGAGAAATTTTCATCTTCAATGGCTTGACGCATTTGTGACATTAAATCTTGGTAATAATATAAATTATGAATAGTATTAAGCCTTGCACTTAAGATTTCGTTTTTTCGTTGTAAATGATGCAAATATGATTTAGTGTAATTTTGACAAGTGTAGCAATTACAATTCTCATCCAGTGTGGTTGTATCAAGCCTATAGTGAGCGTTGCGAATTTTTACAATACCCATCGATGTAAACAAATAGCCATTTCTAGCATTACGAGTTGGCATAACACAGTCAAACATATCAATGCCGCGTTCAACTGCCTCTACCAAATCACTAGGTGTGCCCACACCCATTAAATATCTAGGCTTGTCTGTGGGTAACTCATCAGGCAAATAATCAAGTACTTTCATCATTTCTTCTTTTGGCTCACCAACACTCAAACCGCCAATTGCATAGCCATCAAAGCCAATATTGACTAACTCTTTAATAGATTCACGGCGTAAGTCTTCATACATACCACCTTGAACAATACCAAAAAGAGCATTTTTATTGTTGAGTTTTTCATGCTCTAATTTTGAGCGTTTAGCCCAACGTAACGATAATTGCATTGATTGATCTGTGGTTGGCTTGTCTGCAGGATAAGGTGTGCATTCGTCAAAGATCATGACGATATCTGAACCTAGTTTATTCTGAATCTGAATTGATTCTTCCGGGCCCATAAAGATTTTATCACCATTTTTTGGAGATCTAAAATCAACACCTTGCTCGCTAATCTTGCGCATTGCACCCAAACTAAATACTTGAAAACCACCTGAATCGGTAAGAATTGGACCCTGCCAATGCATAAAATCATGCAAATCGCCGTGTGCCTCAATAACATCTGTGCCCGGTGTGATAGCTAAATGAAAGGTATTACCTAAGATAATTTGAGCACCAAGATCAATCACTTCTTCTGGTGTCATCGCTTTAACAGTGCCATAAGTTCCGACTGGCATAAATGCAGGTGTTTGTACCTCTCCACGTTTAAAGGTCATCTGGCCACGGCGTGCCTTATTATGTGTTTTCTTTAGTTCAAATTTCATATTTATGAGTTATTAAAATTCTAAGTATTGATATCATTGGATTGCTGAACATCGCTTTGAAGTTTCCAGAGCTTGGCATACTCTCCTTGAACTTTTAATAATTGTTGATGAGAGCCACTTTCTAAAATACCACCTTGGCCCAAAACAATAATTTTATCTGCATCGACAATGGTTGATAATCGATGTGCGATAAGCAAAGTTGTATGCTGCTTACTTAAAGAGTTTAAAGCCTTTTGCACCATCTTTTCTGAATAAGAATCTAGCGCAGAAGTCGCTTCATCAAAAATTAAAATTGGCGGGTTTTTTAACAAAACGCGTGCAATTGCTAAACGTTGCTTTTCACCACCGGATAGTTTCAGACCTCGCTCACCGACCAATGTATTATATTGATCGGGCAATTGTTCAATAAATTTATCGATAAAGGCAAGTTTAGCCGCTGTTTTAATTTCCTCTTCACTTGCATCTTGCTTTCCGTAAGCAATATTATAGTAAATACTTTCATTAAACATAACGGTATCTTGAGGAACCACACCCATTGCAGAGTGAACAGAGTGCTGGTTTAAATCTTTTATATTTTGACCATCAATCAATATCTCACCGGAAGTCACATCATAAAATCTAAATAATAATTTGGCTAAGGTTGATTTTCCTGATCCTGAAGATCCTACAATAGCAACTTTTTGCCCAGGATTAATATCAAAACTTATATTTTTCAGCACTGGATTTTTACCTGGATAGGCAAATGAAATATCCTTAAACTCAATTTTACCCTCATTAAATTTAAGCACTGGCGCATCCTTAGCACTGGCAACCAAAGGCCGTTTATCTAATAGATTAAACATATTATTCATATCGATAAAATTGTGCTTAATTTGTCGATAAACAATTCCCAATGATCCTAGTGGCATAAATAGTTGTAGTAGCAAAGCCTGAATCATAATCATGTCGCCCAAACTTAATGACTGATCTACTACGCCTTGTGCGGCCATAATGAGCACTATTGTTACGCCAACGGCAATAACCGCCCCTTGAATAAAATTAAGCGCTGTCATGGAGGTGAAACTCTTGGTGGCCACATCTTCCCATCGACCCATGGTATCTTGATAACGACTTACTTCAAATTCTTCTCTATTGAAATATTTAACTGTTTCATAGTTAATCAAACTATCCACTGCATTGGTATTAGCTTCAGATTGCATGTCATTCATTTGATAACGATACTTCATTCTCCAAGTTGTAATTGCAAGCGTCAAGCCAATATAAAACACAACAGTCGCTAGAGAAATTCCAGCAAAAAATACATCGTAATTAATCCACAATACGCCAATAACTAAACAAATTTCAAAAAATGAGGGCAAGATATTAAAGACAAAAATAGACAACAAAGTGGAGACACTTTGCGTACCTCGATCAATGTCACGAGTAATGCCACCAATGCGTCGATCCAAGTGAAATGATAAATCCAATGTATGTAGATGCTTAAAGACTCCCAGTGCAATTAGATGCATGGCGTGGTAACGCACTTTAGCAAAAATCGCATCTCTAAGTTCATTAAAAAATGAGCTAGATAATTTCAATAATCCATAAGCAAATAACAGACCTAAAGGTAAAACTAGCACGATATTGGTTTGATCCAATGAATCAACAATCTCTTTGAGAATAATTGGAACAGCTACATTTGCCAGCTTAGCTGATATTAAAAATAGCGTCGCTAGAATGACACGAGTTCGCATCGCCAGTAAATACGGCAAAAGTTTTTTTAAAACTTTAATATCTTGGGTTTTGAAATCGTAAGCTTGTGTTTGCTTTTTAGTAGCGTTCATCATTCATTGGGTGATCTTCAGGCACAATAGCGCCTTTTTCTAAAGCAATTTCAACTACTTCTGTAGATCGAAACTGTGCAGGGTCTTGGAGTAGTTGTTGCTGCCAAAAAGAATGCATTTCACACATGGTTGGATGCGTATGGTTGCAGCCTAAAATATGGAAAGAGCATTCTCCCACTCTCCACGGTCCATCTCCAGTAATACTACCCTCAATCAAGTGAATACAATATTGAGGATCCTTTTCCCAAAACAATTCAAAATACAGCACGCCTTTTGGATGTTCGAATAAATTCTCAATCACCCTCACCTCTCCATTTGGATACTTGATGTACAAAGGTGAGCGCATGGAGAGTAATTTATGCGTTTTTAAATGACTGGTTGATGTGCTCAAAACTAAATCCTCTTGACTGTAAAAACCGCTGCTGCTTAGCTTTTTCTTTAAAATCACTTGGCACTGACTGTCCAAATTTTCGCTCTCGAATCTTATGTGCTAACGCATAAAAATCAAACCCAGATAAATCAAATTGATCAATCCCTCGTTGCTTTAAATCAAGCCTAATTTTAATCGGGCCTTTGCCTTGGTTAAAACGCATTTGAATGAATTCAGTGGTAAAACGCTCATTACTTTGATAATCTTTTTGTATCAACGAAGCAATAACAGAATCAATATCGTCTTGATCAAAATCTTTGTTTTTTAGTTTATGACTTAGTTCAAGCGTTGAATGCTCGCGCCTGACAAGCATACGCATCGCACCAGAATAACATTCTTCTCTACTTTTTCTCAGTGTTGTCATTCATCAGCTTGTCGCGAATTTTAGTTTCAATACTTTTACTTAACTTTGGATGTTCTTTTAGATAGTCACGTGAGTTATCCTTACCTTGACCGATTCTTTCACCTTCTACACTGTACCAAGCACCTGCTTTTTCAACAAAGCCCAACTTCACGCCCAAATCAATGATTTCACTTTCTAGTGAAATTCCTTCATTGTAGAGAATTTGAAACTCTGCTTGCTTAAATGGAGGTGCTACTTTGTTTTTTACTACCTTAACACGGGTTTCATTACCCAAGATTTCGTCGCCTTTTTTAATAGCGCCGATACGACGAATATCAAGACGTACTGAAGCGTAAAACTTTAAAGCATTACCGCCTGTTGTCGTTTCAGGATTACCAAACATGACGCCAATTTTCATACGTAATTGGTTAATAAAGATGACCATGGTGTTTGTTTTCTTGATGTTTGAGGTAAGCTTTCTTAGCGCTTGAGACATTAATCGAGCTTGTAAACCCATGTGTGATGCACCCATCTCTCCTTCAATTTCAGCTTTAGGTGTTAATGCTGCAACTGAATCTATCACCACGATATCAACACTGCCTGATCGAACTAGCATATCGGTAATTTCCAATGCCTGCTCACCTGTGTCTGGTTGAGAGATTAGTAAATCATCAGTGTTAACACCTAAACGCTTAGCATATTGTGGATCTAGTGCATGCTCAGCATCAATAAAGGCAGCAGTACCACCTAACTTTTGCATTTCAGCAATAACATGTAATGTTAGTGTTGTTTTTCCAGAAGACTCTGGGCCATAAATTTCAACCACTCGACCTCTTGGTAAGCCACCAATGCCAAGTGCTATATCTAAACTTAAACTACCTGTTGAAACAGCTTCAATATCTGTTTGAGCACCTTCATCACCTAAAAACATGACCGAACCCTTGCCAAACTGCTTATCAATTTGCGATAGAGCCACCTTTAGCGCTTGTTTTTTCTGTTCATCCATGTCACTTCTCCTAGGTAAAATATGTTTAATTAATTAAACAATTATATCCGAAATATTGTGACAACTTTTTCATTAAATGACACTCAAAATATGGACTTGGCGCTCAAACTTGCACGCCAAGGAATGCAAGGTGTTGGCGCCAATCCTATGGTGGGCTGTGTGATTGAAAAAGAAGGTGATATTATTGCTCAGGGCTATCATCAAACCTTTGGTGAAGCTCACGGGGAAATTAATGCTCTTGAACAAATTAACCATCAGGCTAAAGATGCAACCCTTTATGTTACTTTAGAGCCTTGCTCACACCGGGGAAAAACTCCACCTTGTGCACAAGCTGTTATTAATTCTGGTGTTAGTAAAGTAATCATTGCAACGCTCGATCCTAATCCACTAGTTAGTGGCAAAGGTGTAGCCATGCTTAGAAATTCAGGTATTGAAGTTGAAGTTGGCTTACTAGAACAACAAGCACAACAGCTTAATCGTGGCTTTATCAAGCGCATGAAAACAGGTATTCCTTTTGTCACTTGTAAAATTGCCATGAGTCTTGACGGAAAAACTTCCATGCACTCTGGTGAAAGTAAGTGGATTACAGGCCCCAGTGCTCGAGTTGATGTACAAAAGCTTCGATCTCAAAACCAAGCTATTATGACTGGCTCTGGAACAATTCTTTCAGATAATCCTTCTATGACTGTTCGTCTCAATGGCGTAGATACCCCTCCTGTTCGCATCATTATTGATTCACGAAATCAGATTATTGATAAAACACTTAATATTTTTTCAATAGATGCGCCGACTCAAATATTCAACACTAACAATGCTAAGCTTAACTCAGCAGGAAAAATTGACCTTGAAGATGTTTTATTACAGCTTGGCGGTCAGGGTATTAATACTGTCTTACTAGAGGCGGGTCCAGGCTTAACGGGTGCAATGATTCAAAGTAATTTCGTTGATGAATTTATTATCTATACTGCGCCAGTTCTAATGGGCAGTGATGCTAATTCAATGGCGCACTTATCCATAGCCAGCATGGCGGATAAAATTAACCTAGCTATTAGTGATGTGCGTATGATAGATCAAGATATTCGCATAACCGCTTCAATAAAATGATTAAAAGTTTAACCAATAAACGAATTCTACTAGGTGTTAGTGGATCGATATCTGCCTATAAGGCGCCTGATGTTGTCAGACGCCTACAAGATCTTGGTGCTGATGTTCGGGTTATTCTTACTTCTGGTGGATCAAAATTTATCACCGAACTCTCACTTCAATCTATTTCAAAAAATAAAGTTCATCATAATTTATGGGATAAAGAAGCCGAGCTATCCATGGGACATATAGAGTTAGCAAAATGGGCTGACTGCATACTTATCGCTCCAGCAAGTGCCAACATGATTTCAAATATGGCATCTGGCAAGGCATCTGACTTACTCAGCAGTGTCATTTTAGCCAGTGATGCGATACTTATGATTGCACCTGCTATGAACCAACAAATGTACAAATCTGGCGCCTTACAAAGTAATCTAGGTTTATTAAAGTCTCGTGGCGCTGGTGTTATTACTCCAGACTCAGGCTCTCAAGCTTGTGGTGATATAGGTCAAGGTAGATTGCCAGAATCTATCGATATTGCCAACCAAATTGCTAAGCAATTCCAAACTACGCAGCTTAGTGGTAAGCATATTATTATTACTCTTGGTGCAACGCTTGAGCCGATTGATCCTGTTCGATTTATCTCTAATCATTCAAGTGGCAAGATGGGGATGGCTTTGGTTGATACCTGTATTGAAATGGGCGCTCAAGTAACTTGTGTTTATGGAAGTATCAACATACCGCTTAATGATAAAGCGAATAACATCCAAACACTGAGTGCTCAGCAAATGTATGATTGTGTCATGCAAGACATTCATCATTGCGATATCTTTATCTCTTGTGCAGCTGTTTGTGATTATTCTGTTAAAGAGCCCTCTAATCAAAAAATCAAAAAAAATGGCGACAATCTTATTTTAGAGCTAATTCCCAATAAGGACATCCTTGCCAATGTTTGTAATCTTGAGAAAAAACCTTTATGTATTGGCTTTGCTGCTGAGACGCAAAATACTCTCGAAAATGCTCAATTAAAGCTAAAAAACAAGGGTTGCGAGGTCATTATTTTAAATGATGTTTCAAATGCAGAAATTGGCTTTAATTCTGACGAAAATCAAGTGATTTTTATCAGTCAAAAACAGCAAAAAAATATCGCTAAAAATAGTAAAACAAAGATTGCAAAAAATATCCTTACTATCTTCATTAAAGAGTTCTTATAAACGCCAAAAAACACCGTTAAATCAACACCCATTAAAGTTACTCACAAAGCTGTGGATAACTCTGTTAATATCTCCTCGAAAAGTATCAAAAACGTTGATAGATTGCCCTTTTTTATGGTTTTGAATAAAAACTAATCAGTTAAAATTTATCGTTAAAAATCAATTAGTTATATAAAAATAATTAAAACTATAATATTAGAAAATACTCATTAATCATTTTAAAAACATATTGGAGGAAAACTCAATGTGTTTCACGCCTTAAATCAAGGGTTTCACGTTATATTAGATAATCATAAACTTAAAAATATGCAAACTAAAAAAAATTGAAAATTTAACCTATAATTATGATCATTTTTGCGCTAAATTTTCTCTTTGGAATTCTGGTATTTTCGCTTAAAAATACCCTCGCATTGTCCACGTTAGAAATAGCTCTGCTTGTTACCCTATTATTGGTTGTTTTTACTACCTTTAAGCGATACAAACCCTTTTCTATCAATTTAATATTCTTTATCATTGGATTTACCTGGATGGGTGTGTTTTCCACACTTATACTGCACCCAGACATCGATGAAAAATTCTTTAATAAGCCGATTAGTGTTGTGGGAACAATTCATGGTCTACCTGAGAAATCTAGTCAAAAATCAAGCTTTAGCTTTCAAGTGTCTGAACCTTTTCAGGCAAAACTTAAACTATCTTGGTATGGCGACACCCCTAATAACCTTCGAAGCAATGACACCTGGAAACTGCTTGTAAAAATAAAACACAAAAATAGCTATCAAAACAAAGGCGGCTTTGATTATGAAAAATGGCTTTTTTACCAACAATTTGACGCAACCGGCTATGTTAGGCATAGTGACAATAACAAACTTATACTCAAAAGTTCTAGCTTATCAATCAACTCGATCAGACAAAATATTCGCAATACGCTGTCTACTCATTTAGCTGAACTTCCATTTTTAGGCGTTATTAATGCATTGGTCATTGGAGATCGATCACTCATCAATCGTGATCATTGGGATTTATTCAAATCTACCAATACCACTCATCTTAGTGTTATTTCAGGTTTACACATTGGCTTAATTTCTGGCTTAATATTTGTACTTTCTAGTTTTTTATGGCGACGTTGTATCAGTTGCGTTTCACGATTGCCGGCCATGGTTCTGGGCGCCTACTTTGGAATGTTGAGTGCTTTTCTATATGCTTTGATTGCTGGATTTTCAGTTCCAACACAGCGAGCTTTTATTATGGCTGGCGTGGTTTTCTTGTCAATCATTTTAAGGCGTCAACATAGCGCATGGCAACTCTATGGTATAGCACTCATATCGGTTTTATTTTTTAATCCACTTAGTGTTTTCAGTGTTGGTTTTTGGTTATCTTTTTATGTGGTTGCTGTTATTATTTACGGCGCAGGTCAGCACAAAGATAGACACTGGTTTTTACGCCTACTCTACATTCAACTATTAATTAGTCTTGCCACTCTACCTTTGATTGCCTGGTTCTTTCATTCTGGCTCAACACTTTCTCCCGTTGCTAATTTAATAGCAATTCCAGTTTTTAGCTTTATTACTACACCGCTCTCGTTATTGGGCGTCTTGTTTTTATATCTTGATCTGGAATTTTTAAGCGGGCTTAGTTTTTCCATTGCCAATCAATCATTGGTGTATTTATCAATATTACTTCAATTCTTAAAAGAAATTGACTTCAACCTATGGCACCACACCCAAAATTCAAGCATTGACCTGATTTTATTAATAATAGCCGTATTATTTACTTTATTACCTGGCGCTTTAAAGCTTAGAAAAATATCCCTTCTATTAATACTTATTATTTGGTTTCATCCTATTGAAAAGATCAAGCATGGGGAGGTGTTAGTCACTATATTAGACGTAGGTCAAGGCCTATCACAGGTTGTTCGCACAAAAAACCATACGCTTCTTTTTGATACAGGTGCAAAATACCCTTCTGGATTTAACATGGGCGATGCGGTGATCAACCCTTATCTAGATTCTCAACAAATTGACTTACTTGATATCATTGTAATATCTCATGGTGATAACGATCATATTGGTGGATTGACTAGTATTTTAAAGAATAATAATAGTCAGAAAATACTCACCTCCATTCCTGGGAAAATACCCGAAATGGCCAGTTTGTGCCAATCTCAACCTTCTTGGCAATGGGATGGAATAACTTTTCAGATGTTAAACCTAGATCACAACTTCACAGGTAACAATGCTTCTTGTGTACTTAAAATATCTAATCAAAAACATTCCATCATGCTAACAGGCGATATTGAGAAAAAAGCAGAACTCCATTTGATTGATATTTGGGGTGATCAACTTCAATCTGACATTCTGATCAGCCCTCATCATGGTAGTAAAACCTCATCGAGTGAACAATTTTTAACTGTTGTAAAGCCTAAATGGGTAGTCATTTCTAGTGGCTATAAAAATCGATTCAACCATCCTGCTAAGGCTGTAGTGACTCGCTATCAAGAGCATAAAATCAAAACATTAAATACTAACTGCACAGGACAAATTGATATTCAAATAGGTAGCAATATAAGTTTTATACCTTATAGGGCGGCTCATAAGCGCTATTACCAGCGTACTTGTCCTTAATGAATTTATTGAGTATTGAGAAGTCTAAAATTAATCAATGATAGTGAATCTTGCTAGCCTGTGTCAGAGTTAATGCATTAATCGCATCTATTAAAGATTGCTCTGGATTAACACTAACTTCTTTGATTAATGGCGCACTGCCTTTTAATCGTTTGGTACTATAAGAAATTTTAACTGGGCATATTCCCTTGTGCTCTGCTAATACTTGATATAGTTTAGGGAATATTGATTGGTGGCGCTCATCAAGCTTAACTTCAAAGCCTTTAGCATAATTCACTTTCACTTCATTAATATCTTCAATCTTATCAACAATAACCTGCCAACCATCTCGATAATCATCTCGCTGAATCTTGCCTGAAATAATCACCACATTGTCCACAATCAATTTATCGCTAACTTCACCAAGAGATTTTGAAAAAACAACAGCATTGAGTAAAGTATGGCCATCTTCAACAGTAACAATAGCGATCTGTCCTCCTTTACGAGTAGGGCGATAGCGTAGCTCAGAAATTAGCGCCAGTACACGCACATCTTTATTGTTCCTAAAGCGTATTTCAGAAGGTAATGTGGCATTTATATGTTTGGCATCTGCCTTATATTCATCGGTTGGATGGTCATAAAAATAATAACCCATGACCATTTTTTCTAGTTGCAGGCGTTGTCGGAAAGAAAAATCAGGTGCATTCGAATAATGAGCCTCATATTCTACATGCTCCTCAACAATAGAAAACAAACCACTCTGGCCACTAGAATGATCATTTTGACGTTGTTCTGCCTGTTTGACAGCTACTGGGTAAGTCTTAATCAAACTTGCTCTTGAAACGTCAAATACATCTAATGCACCACTATAAATTAATGCCTCTAGTGCGCGTTTATTCAAATAGCGCTTTTCGATTCTAAAACAAAAATCAAACAAATCTTTAAAAACACCATTAGCCTGACGCTCTGCCATAACTCTTTCAACTAAAGCCTCACCTACGCCTTTAATAGCGCCCAAACCATAAACAACTGTTTTGTCATCTGCAATGCTAAATTGATAATCGGATTCACACACATTAGGGCTATTCACTTTTAACCCCATTTTAAGAATTTCACTCACTGTAAACGATACTCGATCCGTGTCATCCATCATGCCTGATAAAACTGCAGCCATAAAAGGTGCTGGATAGTGAGATTTCAACCAAGCTGTATGGTAAGACACATAAGCGTAAGCAACTGAGTGTGATTTGTTAAATCCATACCCTGAGAATTTATCAATCAGATCAAAAATTTCATTTGCTTTTTTCTCATCAATATTTTTTTCAGCAGCACCTTCCACAAAAACACTACGCTGACGATCCATCTCTTCTACTTTCTTTTTACCCATAGCACGACGCAATAAGTCCGCACCACCCAGTGAATAGCCTGCCATAACTTGAGCAGATTTCATCACTTGTTCTTGGTATAAAAACACGCCATTAGTTGGTGCAAGAATCTCTTTTAACATTGGGTGTGGGTATTTAACTTGAGCACCGTGCTTTACATTAATGTAGTCATCTACCATGCCAGCATCCAGTGGACCTGGGCGATATAGGGCTAGCATGGCAACAATATCTTCAAAATTATCCGCCTGGAGTTTTTTCAAATAACTACGCATACCATCAGATTCCAGCTGGAAAATTCCAGTGGTATCACAACGTTGTAAAAGCTCATAAACTTTTTTATCATCGAGTGGCAGTCTATCAAGGTCAATTTTCTCATCACTTAAGCCTTTGGCCTCAATCATTTTGATAGTCTTATGGATAACTGTTAAATTAGACAAACCTAAAAAGTCAAACTTTACTAAGCCAACTGCTTCGACATCATCTTTATCAAACTGTGAAACCACGCCATCATCTTCACCCGGGCCTTTATAAACAGGACAGAAATCACTAATCTTACTCGGCGCAATAACAACACCACCAGCGTGTGTGCCAACATTTCTTACTACACCTTCTAATTTTTTAGATAGATTAATTAAATTAGTGACCGCCTCTTCCGAGCCGTAGCGTGCAAGTAAATCGTCCGAGCCACCTTCAGATTCTGGCATTAGCGCTTTATCTAATGTCATTTTTAAATCGTTTGGAATAAGCTTAGATAATCTATCACTAAAACCATAAGGGTGGCCGAGTACACGGCCGACATCGCGCACAACTCCCTTGGCGGCCATGGTGCCATAAGTAATAATTTGTGACACCTTTTCGCGGCCATATTTTTTAGCCACATAATCAATAACTTCATCACGTCGATCTGTGCAAAAGTCAATGTCAAAATCTGGCATTGAAACGCGTTCAGGGTTTAAAAATCGCTCAAAGAGTAATTCATGTTTGATAGGGTCAACATTGGTAATACCTAATACATAAGCCACTAAAGAGCCTGCACCCGAACCTCGACCAGGGCCGACTGGAATATCATTATCTTTTGACCACTGAATAAAGTCTGCCACAATAAGAAAATAACCCGGAAAATCCATTTGAATAATAACGTCTAGCTCGAATTTAAGCCTAGCTTCATACTCCGCCTTATCCACCTCAAGCCCTTGTAGGCGAGAATCTAGGCCACGCTCAGATTCAAGCGTAAAAAACTCAGTAATACTTAGACCTTCTGGAACTGGGAAATCTGGCAAATAATTTTTTTGATGAAGCTCAAAGTGAACATTGCAACGTTGGGCAACTTGCACTGTATTTTCAAGAACCTCAGGTAAGTCAGAAAACAACTCTTGCATTTGTGCATCTGACTTTAAATACTGTTGATTGGAAAAGTGACTCACACGACGTGCGTCATCTAATAAGCCACCTTGTGAGATACAAATACGCGCCTCATGGGCATCAAAATCATCCTTAACAAGAAATTGGACATCGTTAGTTGCAACAACAGCAATATCTAATTCCAATGCTAAATTAATACACAAATGCAGGTGGCGCTCATCAAACTCTCTAGATGTTCTTTGCACACTAAGATAATAACGACTATCAAAAATATTTTTCCAATGACTGGCTTTTTGCTGTGCTTCTAAAATTTTATTACTGAGTAAATTTTTTGCAACATCACTATAAACAGGGCTAGCAATTAGAATCAAACCCTCATTATATGTTTCTAATTGTGCTTCACTAATACAGACACCCTCTATAGACTGCTCTTGCATATAAGACAAAGAAATAAGTTCTGATAAATTTAAAAAACCTTGGTGGTTTTGACATAGTAATAAGACAGAATAAAACTCACCCTCTTCATCTGCAATATTAATACGTGCGCCAAAAATTGGCTTAATATTAGCTATGATTGCTTTTTGATAAAACTTAACCGCAGCATATAAGTTAGATTCATCCGTTAATGCCACGCTATCCATGCCTAATTCAACCGCTTTATCGATTAATTTAGGTATACGTATTAGAGAGTTAACAACTGAAAACTCACTTTGACAGTGTAGATGGCAAAAACTGGAGCTGGGCATAAAAAGGGTTTTAAAAATAATATAGCAATTAATTATCCATCAATTTTAGAAAATGATTAACTTTATTTCAGACAAAAAAATACCCCAACTAAGGGGTATTTTTATAAAAATCTTAGCTTATATTATAAGCGAAGATCAGCAGTTAAAGCCGCATCAACTTGAGCAGTAGCTTGTACTGTCTGATGATGAGCTTCGTTTGCTAACTTAACTGCAGCAGCAGTTTTACCTGCAGCATTTAGTTTTTTAGCATCCTTAATCATCTCTTCTGTATCACGCCAAGCCATATTTACTGCTAAGTTGGCTTTATAGCCAGTTTCAGCAGCAGAAATAGCAGACTTGAACGGATCAGAAGAACCATTGTTCCAGTCATGTGAAGCGCCTAAAAAATCAGCTTGAGCTGTTAAGGCGAATACTGATAGAGCTGTTATTAGTATCTTTTTCATATTATTCTCCTATTTTCTGTAACGATTGGCAGTAATTTCTAGACCGTTACTCATTGCTTGATGGAAATACTCTAAGTTATTCATTAACTCAGATTGAGCACTGATTGGCTTAGCACGCATATTGCTCAAACAACCACCATAACGACGTTGCATAGTACCTAAACCAGCCCACTTAGCACGATACATTGGAACGTGTGTTGCATGACCTAACGCAGGTGACAAGATGTCAGCACGAGCTTTTTTACCAGCATTGTATACATGACAATCTGCACATGACATATTGAATTCACCACGCTTTCCATAGAAGTAAGCTTTACCTTGGTTGTAAGCAGCATTTGCGCCAGCACCTTCAACTTTTACATTGACTTTTTCGCCAGCCGCTTGATCAGAAATCCATGCACTAATGCGCGCGATTTTTCCTTTCTTAGAGCCTAGCTTCTTACCCGTTTGTTCTAGGTAGCACGCTTTAAGAACCGCTTCAAGAGTTACAACTTTTTGAGTTGCATTATCAAAGTAAGGGTGCTTCACACGAGCTGCAGCAGGATCTTTAAGTGCAGCACACTTATTAAGACCGTACTCAACAAACTCTTTTCCGCCTTTTTCAACAGCTTCCTCATATGGAGGAATACCATCTAAAATTTCTTCAAATTGATCTCTTGAACCTTCATCGTATGCATAAACACCATTGGTGTAGTCTGCAAACTCAACATTAGGCTTAAGTGCTTTAAAATAACCGATCAAATCTTTTTGGTCAGAAGCCACATCTGCTGATGCCGCTCCAACTAAAAAGCCAATACCGGCTACCATTGTTATTAGTTTTTTCATTTCTCTCTCTCCTCTTTAGTAAGAGATTACGAAGACTTTGCAGTCTCAGAACCGGTCTTACCGTTGTTGTCTTTGTACTTAAGTTCGATTGTGTCGCCTTTAGCGCCAGCAACATCAAACTTAAAATACGGATCTTTAGAAATAGTACTACCAATATCTGCATCTACCACAACTGTACCGTTATGAGAAACTACCATATGTACAATATGATTTGCAGGTACTAATTTACCTTTATTTTTACGTAAACCAGTTTCCATAGGGTGCTTAATAAGCGCCTTAATACCGATTACACCTTTTATTGCTTTTGGTTTTAATTTAATTGATCCCATCTTATATTCTCCTTATTTGTTTGATTCGGTTACCGAATTAACCGCCACAGCCGCCAATTGTTACTTTAACTTCTTGAGTAACTTGAGTAGTTACTCCACCTGCAGTAACTAATGCTACCACTGGAGATGTTGTACCCATTTTAATACGAGTAGAAACATAACCTTGAGCGCTACCAGATATATTAAAAGAAGCTGCTAAAGGTGTACCGTTTTTAGTAACAGAGATAGAGATGTTTGTCACGCCTTCCATCTTAGACGCATCTACAGTTACTGGAACTACTGCACCGTTCTCAGCGATTTTAGGCGCTTTAAATTGAAATGAACCCTTGCCTGCTGCCGCTATAGATGCAGTTGCTGCATCTGATTTCGCTTTAAAATCTGCAGTGTTTGCAAATACCATTGAAGGTGTTAGTAAGCCTGCGCCTACTGCTGTTGCAACTGCAGAACCTGCCATTGCGCTTTTTAGAAATAATCTTCTTTGCATCTTATTCTCCTTATTTTGTGTAAATATAGTTAGTCACTTGATCGATTTGCTTATCAGACAAAACACCATGCTTTCCAAAAGGAGGCATGATTGTATTTGGGTTTTTTGCTGTTGCATCCCAAATTTGAGCTCTTAAATCAGCTTTATTTGGAAATCTTGCTTTCATTGCAAGAAGTGGTGGACCAATGTTACCTGGCAGGTTTCCGCCTGGAATCATATGGCATGCTAAACAATTACCCGCTTTACGACCAAAAGTAACCTCTTCGTCTGTCATTTCTTTAGCACCAGCTTGTAACGGCATTACAAATAATGCGGCTAGAGCGGCTACTGCTGAAATGGAAGAAATAGTTCTCTTCATGTTTCTCTCCTCTTTATATAAAAAAATAAACCCCATAACAGGGGTTAAACCCTACTAATTAACCTATGTTATACATTTTTAACGTAAATGCAACTACATTATTAAATGTTTATATTGCGCCTATACTTTTATAGCGGCAGCGATTAAAGCTTGTGCTTTATGCATTGTTTCATCCCATTCCAATTGGGGGACAGAATCATGCACAATGCCTGCGCCTGCTTGCACATAGAGCATCTCATCTTTAACAATAGCAGTACGAATAGCGATCGCCATGTCCATGCTACCATGCCAAGATAGGTAGCCAATTGCCCCAGAATAAATATTGCGCTTAAGCGACTCTACCTCATTAATAATTTCCATGGCTCGAACTTTTGGTGCACCACTCAGTGTGCCGGCAGGAAAAGTTGCCTTTAGTGCATCCATTGCGCTCATACCATCTTTAAGATCACACTCCACATTAGAAACAATATGCATGACATGAGAGTAGCGCTCAACAAACATTTTATCGGTTAATTTAACACTGCCTGTTTTGGCAATTCTTCCAAGGTCATTTCGACCAAGATCAATCAACATTAAATGTTCAGCAATTTCTTTTTCATCAGCTAATAAATCTTTTTCAAGTGCTAGATCATGTGCTGGGTCTTTACCTCGAGCCCTAGTACCTGCGATTGGACGAACAGTAGCACGCCTTTGTGAATCAACTCGTGTGAGAATTTCAGGGGATGAGCCGATTATATCAACATCGCCTAGATTTAAATAATACATATAAGGAGAAGGATTGAGCCTTCTAAGCTGACGATAAAGTTCAACTGACGGTGCTTTATAAGGTGCACTTAGTCTTTGAGAAGGCACAACCTGCATAACATCCCCAGCAACGATATAGCGCTGAATATGCTCAACAACATCTTTATAATTTTGTTCACCAAAACTGGAGCTAAAATCTTGTGTCGTTAGGTTGTCTGACTGATAATCTTGTTTAACAAGCGGTCGATCAATATCTGCTTCGATGGTATCAAGATAAGCCATTGCCTGATCATAACTTTGGATTTCAGGATTAACATGTGTCAATAAAAACGCCTTATTTGCTAAGTTATCAAATACAACTAAATCATTTGACACCATTAACAAAATATCAGCAATATTAAGCTCATCTTTAAGCTGAATATCTTTGAGCTTAGGCTCAATATAGCGAATGATTTCATAGCCAAAATATCCGACTAACCCGCCATTAAATTCTGGTAAATCAGCAATTTCAGGTACCTTAAATTGCTGCTGATATTGTTCGATCCACGCTAAAGGATCTTCCACCTGAAAACGCTCGATAATATTTGAGTCTTTTTCTATTTGAATCTCATAATCAAACACTTTGATCACAGTTTGAGCATGAAGTCCGATAATAGAATATCGACCCCATTTCTCCCCACCTTGAACTGATTCAAATAGATAGCTATAGGTATTGTTTGCTAATTTTAAATATAGACCTAATGCGGTATCAGTATCAAGCACAACCTCTCTAAATACTGGTATATGATTATAACCCTGGTCAATATATTCGTTAAAAATTGTCTTATTCATATAGGTATTTTAACGGATTTTAGGCATAAAAAAACCGCATCCATAATTAGATGCGGTTTTATTTTCAGCTATTAGCTATAGTATTACTCTTCAACCTTTTCTGCTTGACTTAACTCTTCTGCTAACGCTATTTCAGCATCGGCACTTTGAGTCATCGTAGTGGAGCGCTTAGCACGTCTCTCTTGATGATGCACAAAACCTGTTCCTGCTGGAATTAAACGACCAACAATAACATTCTCTTTTAGACCTAATAACGGATCAACTCGGCCAGTTGTAGCAGCTTCTGTCAGTACTCTAGTTGTCTCTTGGAAAGAGGCAGCTGAGATAAATGACTCAGTTGATAATGAAGCTTTAGTAATACCCATTAGCAGTCTTTGATAAGTAACTACAGATTTACCTTGAGCCACTAATTGTTTATTAGTTTCAATAACTCTTACATACTCGGCAGTCTCACCATTAACAAACTTGGAATCACCTGAATCAAGTACTTCAACTTTACGTAACATTTGCTTCACAATAACTTCAATATGTTTATCTGAAATTTTCACACCTTGTAGGCGGTAAACATTTTGAACTTCTTTAACAACATAGTTAGCAAGTGCTTCAACACCTAATAAACGTAAGATATCATGTGGATTTGATGGTCCATCAGAAATCACATCACCTTTTTCAACCGTTTCACCATCGAAAACATTAATCTGACGCCATTTATGAATCATCATTTCAGTTGGCTCACCTTCAGCTGAAGTAATAATCAAACGATCTTTACTCTTAGTAGGACTACCAAAGCTAATGACACCAGACTCTTCCGCAAGAATTGAATGATCTTTTGCTTTACGAGCTTCGAATAGGTCAGCAACACGTGGTAAGCCACCTGTAATATCACTAGTCTTAGACTGATCTTTAGGAATTTTAGCTAAAACTTCACCGGCTGAAATGACTTGATTATCTTCTAAGTTAATCTTAACCATTGACGGTAAGTAATGCGTTGACAATGTAACTTCAGAGTCACTTTCGCTCACCATCTTAATCATTGGCTTAAGACCTTTAGCTGCTGCAGATCTCTCTGCTTCACCAATCATTTCAAAGAAAGTCAAACCTGTTAATGGGTCTGTATTTCTGTTAACCGTAATACCTTCTTCAAAGTCGACAAATACAACTCGACCTGATTGCTCAGTAATAATTGGATGTGTGTGCGGGTCCCAATTGGCAATTTTTTCTTTTGCTTTAACCTTGCCGCCTTCTTGAACATGAACTACCGCACCATAAGGAATTTTGTATCGTTCAACATCTTGACCTTTAGTATTTCTAATTGTAACTTCAGCAGATCTAGAAATTACAACAAGATCACTATTGTCATTTGTGATTGATTTAAGGTTTTCAAAATGTGCTGTACCATCAACGTTAATATTGATACTACTAACTGCTGTTGATGCTGATGCAGCGCCACCAATGTGGAACGTACGCATAGTAAGCTGTGTACCTGGCTCACCAATTGATTGTGCTGCAATAACACCTACTGCCTCACCAACACCAATCTTATGACCACGTGCCATATCATTACCATAACAACTTGCACAAACACCATAATGTGTGTCACAGGTAATTGTTGAGCGAACTTGTATTGCTTCAACACCTAATTCATTAATCTGATCTGAATCACCTAAAGTCACTAAGTGGCCTTTTGGCATTAACACATCATAAGTGTCTGGAATTAGTACATCTTCTGCAATAACACGACCTAATACTGCCTCACCTAAAGTTTGTACAATATTACCACCATCAATAACAGCTTTCATAATCAAGCCGTTATTTGTGCCACAATCTTCTTCAGTAATAACCAAATCTTGACCAACATCTACTAAACGACGCGTCAAATAACCTGAGTTTGCCGTTTTAAGTGCTGTATCAGCTAGACCTTTACGAGCACCGTGCGTTGAAATAAAGTATTGTAGGTTATTCAGGCCTTCGCGGAAATTCGAAATAATCGGTGTTTCAATAATAGAGCCGTCTGGTTTAGCCATTAGACCACGCATACCTGCTAACTGACGCATTTGCGCTGGAGAACCACGAGCACCAGAATCAGCCATCATGTAAACAGAGTTAAATGAAGCTAGTTTTTCTGTTTTACCGTCTTTAGTTTCAAACTCTTCAAAGCCGATCTCATCCATCATTGCCTTAGCAACAGTTTCTGAAGTACGTGACCAAATATCAATAACTTTATTGTATCGCTCACCATCAGTAACAATACCTTGTGAGTATTGATCTTGAACAGCTTTAACTTGCAATTCAGCATCTTCAATCATGTCAGCTTTAGAATCAGGAATAATCATATCGTTAGAACAGAATGAAATACCTGACTTAGTCGAGTACTGGAAACCCATGTACATCATCTGGTCAGCAAACATAACTGTTTCTTTCAATTCTTGAGTTCGGTAACAAACATGAATTAGATTTGAAACTACCTTTTTAGAGATAGCCTCATTAATTAAATCAAACGACAAGCCTTTAGGCAAAATTCTTGAAAAAATTGCACGACCAACCGTTGTATCAACAATGCGTTTTGAGCTTGGTTCAAACTTACCTGCATCATTTTTAATGTAGTCTTGAATTCTTAATTTAATCTTCGCATGTAACGTTGTAAAACCAGCTTCATAAGCATTAAGTGCTTCTGAAGGAGAAGTGAAAACCATGTCTTCACCCTTCTGGTTAATCTTATCACGAGTCATATAATATAAGCCCAAAATAACGTCCTGAGAAGGGACAATAATTGGCTCACCACTAGCAAGGTGTAAGACGTTATTAGAGGCTAACATTAATGTTCTTGCTTCTAATTGTGCCTCTTCAGATAAAGGAACGTGTACCGCCATTTGGTCACCGTCAAAGTCAGCGTTAAATGCGCCACAAACTAATGGGTGCAATTGAATTGCTTTACCTTCAATTAATAACGGCTCAAATGCTTGAATACCTAAACGGTGAAGTGTAGGAGCACGGTTTAGTAGAACCGGATGCTGGTGCACCACTTTCTCTAAAATATCCCAAACTTCAGGTGTTTCTGCTTCAACCATTTTCTTGGCTGCTTTAATAGTCGATGCTAAGCCTTTAGCTTGCAAACGATTATAAATAAATGGTTTAAATAGCTCTAGTGCCATCTTCTTAGGTAGACCACACTGGTGCAACTTAAGGTATGGACCACAAACGATAACCGAACGACCAGAATAGTCAACTCGCTTACCTAATAAGTTTTGACGGAAACGGCCTTGCTTACCTTTAATCATGTCTGAAATAGACTTTAATGGGCGACGGTTATTACCCATCACCGCACGACCACGACGACCATTGTCAATCAAAGAGTCTACCGCTTCTTGAAGCATACGTTTTTCATTACGCACAATAATTTCTGGCGCATCAAGCTCTAATAGACGAGCTAAACGATTATTACGGTTAATAACGCGACGGTAAAGGTCATTTAGATCAGAGGTAGCAAAACGTCCGCCATCTAGTGGCACTAATGGACGTAAATCTGGCGGAAGAATTGGCAATACTTTAAGAACCATCCACTCTGGCTTATTGCCAGATTGGATTAAAGAGTCAATTAATTTAAGACGTTTATTGTATTTCTTAAGCTTAGTTTGAGACTTAGTGTTTATACTATCTTCACGTAAATTAGCTGCTTCTTTTTCAAGTTGCATTTCTGCTAAGATATCTTGAATTGCTTCAGCACCCATTTTTGCTTCAAACTCATCTTCACCATACTCATCGATTGCATCAAAGTACATTTCTTCAGTTAGTAACTGCTTATATACTAAAGGCGTTAAACCAGGATCTGTGACTAAAAATGCTTCAAAATATAGAACGCGCTCAATGTCCTTAAGCGTCATATCCATTAACAAGCCTAGACGTGATGGCAGGGATTTAAGATACCAAATATGTGCAACAGGTGCAGCCAGCTCAATATGGCCCATACGCTCACGACGTACTTTGGAAAAAGTAACCTCAACGCCACACTTCTCACAAACTACATTGCGAAACTTCATGCGCTTGTATTTACCACACAAACACTCAAAATCTTTTATTGGGCCGAATATTTTAGCACAGAATAATCCTTCTCTTTCTGGCTTAAATGTACGGTAGTTAATGGTTTCTGGCTTTTTAACTTCACCATATGACCATGAACGAATCTTTTCAGGAGAGGCTAGACCAACTCTAATTGCATCAAAGTCTTGCTCTTTATTTTCTTGTTTTAATATTGCTAATAAATCCTTCATTTCACTCTCCTAATTAGTATTGTTCAAGTTCAACATCAATACCTAATGACCTGATCTCTTTAACAAGTACATTAAATGATTCTGGCATAACTGACTCTGTCTTATTCTTACCGTCAACAATACTCTTATACATCTTCGCACGACCAGCGACGTCATCGGACTTCACAGTTAGCATTTCACGTAATGTGTGTGCTGCACCGTAAGCTTCTAATGCCCAAACTTCCATCTCACCGAAGCGCTGACCACCAAATTGAGCTTTACCACTCAATGGTTGTTGCGTGACTAATGAATAAGGACCTGTAGAACGTGCATGCATCTTATCATCCACTAAGTGATTTAGCTTCAGCATATACATGTAACCAACCGTAACTGGACGATCAAACGCTTCACCAGTTCGACCATCATACAATTGCTCTTGACCAGACTCTGGTAGGCCGGCTAATTTAAGTAAAGATTTAATCTCTTTCTCTTTAATACCATCAAATACTGGCGTTGCCATTGGTACGCCTTCTTTTAGATTTTTAGCTAATTCAATAATTTCTTCATCATTGAAGGCGTCTAAATCTTCTTGCTTGCCATGAGAGTTATAGATTTCGTTTAAGAAAGCTCTAATTTCAGCGATCATTTCAGTTCGTTTCTCATCCAGAATATCTGCAATCTTAAAGCCTAAGCCTTTTGCCGCATAACCCAAATGAACTTCAAGAACCTGACCAACATTCATACGTGATGGAACACCTAATGGGTTAAGAACCACATCAACTGTTGAACCATCTGCTAAATAAGGCATGTCTTCTACTGGAGATACACGTGAAATAACACCTTTGTTACCATGACGTCCCGCCATCTTGTCACCAACTTGAAGGGTTTTGCGTGTTGCCACGTAAACTTTAACCATCTTCATAACGCCTGGTGGTAATTCTGCGCCTTCACTGATCTTAGCTTTTTCTTCTTCAAAAAACTTATCAAACTCAACTTGCTTAGCTTTAGCTTGTTTAACTAATACTGCTACTTCTTTATTAACAGCAGCATCTTCAACTTTAATCTTGGCAATATCTTGATTGTCAAGTTTTTTCATTAATTTAGAGTTTAGTTTTTCACCTGCTTTAATGTCACCGACTGCTTTCGTAATAACATTTCCTGACAACTTAAGACGTATACGACGGAAAATATCACCATCAATAATACCAAACTCATCATCAATATCTTTCTTGATCTTTTCTATACGTTCAGCATCAATACTTAATGCTCTTGAGTCCTTCTCTACACGGTCGCGAGTAAAGACTTGAACATCAATAACAACACCTGATTTAGAAGCACCAACACGCAACGATGTATCTTTAACGTTATTGGCTTTTTCACCAAAGATAGCTCTCAATAGTTTTTCTTCTGGTGATAGCACTGTTTCACTCTTAGGTGTAACTTTACCCACTAGAATATCGCCGCCTTTAACTCGTGCGCCAACATAAACAACACCCACTTCATCAAGTTTTGCTAGAGCTGATTCGCTAACATTTGGAATATCTGCTGTAATTTCTTCAGGACCTAACTTAGTGTCTCGAGAGTAAGCTGTTAACTCTTCAATGTGGATTGTTGTATAACGATCCTCTTGAACAACTTTCTCTGAAATTAGAATTGAGTCTTCAAAGTTATAGCCATTCCAAGGCATAAATGCGATCTTCATATTTTGACCTAACGCCAATTCACCTAAATCTGTTGATGGTCCATCTGCCAATACATCGCCTTCTGTAATCTTATCACCAACTTTAACTAATGGTTTTTGATTAATACAAGTATTTTGATTTGAACGAGAGTATTTAGTTAAGTTGTAAATATCTACACCTAACTCACCCGCTTTGGCTTGCTTTGAGTCAACACGAATTACGATACGTGATGCATCAACTGCTTCAACGACTCCACCATGCTTTGCAGTAACACAAACTCGTGAGTCTGTTGCAACAACACGCTCAATACCTGTGCCTACTAAAGGTTTTTCAGCGCGCAGTGTTGGTACAGCCTGACGCTGCATGTTTGAACCCATTAATGCACGGTTTGCATCATCATGCTCAAGGAATGGAATCAATGACGCTGCCACTGATGAAATTTGCTTAGAGTCAACGTCGATTAATGTCACTTCACTAGAATCAACTAAAACAAATTCATTCTTATGACGACATGAAATTAAGTTACCTTCCAACTGACCTTTGCTATCTACAGCGGCATTAGCCTGTGCAATAGTATGGGCAATTTCATCAATAGCTGAAACGTAAATAATTTCTTCTGTCACTTTACCATTTTTAACAATTTGGTAGGGTGTTTCAAGGAAACCGTAATCGTTTGTTTTTGCATAAACAGCAAGCGTATTGATTAGACCAATGTTTGGCCCTTCAGGTGTTTCAATCGGACACAAACGACCGTAATGCGATGGATGCACGTCACGCACTTCAAAACCAGCACGTTCACGCGTTAAACCACCGGGGCCTAAGGCCGAAATACGACGCTTATGAGTGACACCTGATAAAGGATTCACTTGATCCATAAATTGTGACAACTGTGATGATCCGAAAAACTCTCTAACTGCAGCAGATACTGGCTTAGAGTTAATCAAGTCTTGTGGCGTTAGCTCATCAGTTTCTGCTAAATTTAAACCTTCTCTTACAGATTTTTCAACACGAACTAAACCAATTCTAAATTGGTTTTCAATCATTTCACCAATCGCTCGAACACGGCGGTTTGCCAATGTATCAACATCATCAACAGAATCATTACCATCTTTAATGTTGATTAATAGTTTAATAACACTCAAAATATCATCGTTTGTTAATACATGCTCGCCAGTTTCAGACTCAACACCTAAACGACGATTAAGCTTCATACGTCCAACTTTAGATAGATCATAACGATCATTCTTAAAGAATAAGTTATTAAATAATAAGTTTACTGCATCTTCAGTAGCAGGCTCGCCAGGACGCATAACATGATAAATACTCATGCGTGCTTGAATTTCAGTTTCAGTATTATCTAAACGTAATGTATCTGAAATATAAGCACCCGTTTCAGATTCATTAATATGTAAGACATCAAACTTCTTAACTTTATTTACAATAAGAGCTTTAAGAATTTCTTCAGAAACAACTGTATTAGTTGCAATCAGAATTTCACCAGTTTCTGTATCGACGATATCATTAGAGATTACTTTATCAATTAAAGATTCAAACGGCGCATTAATTACTTTAACACCTGCAGCTTCTAAAATCTCTACATGCTTAGCAGTAATGCGGCGATTCTTTTCAACCACAATATCTTTACCAGATAAGATATCAAATTCAGCGATCTTGCCACGAAGGAGTGATGGCTTAATACCTAAATCACAAGATTTAGCTTTCATTTTAATCGTTGAACTATCAAAGAAAGTACTCAGAATTTCACTACTAGATAGGCCCATTGCACGTAGCAATGTTGTAACTGGAAGTTTACGACGACGATCTATTCGAACATATAAATGCTCATGATGATCAAACTCAAAATCTAGCCATGAACCACGGTAAGGGATGACACGTGACGAGAATAAAATCTTGCCCGATGAATGAGTCTTGCCTTTATCATGTTCAAAAATAACACCTGGCGATCTATGTAGCTGTGAAACCACAACACGCTCAGTACCATTAATAACAAACGTACCTGTGTCAGTCATCAATGGCAGTTGACCTAAATAAACATCTTCTTCAATGATTTGCTTAACTTTACGTTTTTTCTTTAGCGTAGAGCCATTTTTATCAAACAATACTAGGTTAAGTTTAACGCGTAATGTAGAAGCAAAAGTTACACCACGTAACTTACATTCTTCTACGTTAAACTTAGGCTCTTGTAATTCATAATCTACATATTCAATTTCGGCATAGCCGTTAACTGCTGTAATAGGAAAAACAGATTGAAACACTGATTGCAAGCCAACATCTTTGCTATCTTTTCCAGCTTGAATAAAGCCGTTAAAAGAATCAATTTGAATTGCTAATAAATCTGGCTCTTTCAAGATTGATACTCTTGAACCAAAATTATTTCTAATGCGCTTTTTTTCCGTAAATGAATAAGCCATAAATACCTCGTATTAGTCGATCTAATTCGTATAAGAAGTTTTTCTTCTTAACATAAAACCAACCTATTTCTTTAATTAAAGTAATAGGTTGAAATAGCACTCAATAAAGAGTGCTTATGCAATAAACACCAAAATCCCCTAGTGGGGATTCTGGAGCTTTACGCTAAACTTATTACTTAAGTTCAGCAGTAGCACCAGCTTCTTCAAGCTGCTTTTTAACATCTTCAGCTTCAGCTTTAGATGCGCCTTCTTTGATTGAAACAGGAACTGATTCAACCATATCTTTCGCTTCTTTAAGACCTAAGCCAGTAAGACCACGTACTGCTTTAATAACAGCAACTTTCTTCTCACCGAAAGATGTCATTACAACATCAAACTCATCTTGCTCAGCTGCTGCTTCACCAGCTACTGCTGCTACAGGTGCTGCTGCTACTGCTGCTGCACTTACACCGAACTTCTCTTCCATTGCTGAAACTAATTCAACAACATCCATTACAGACATATCTGCAATTGCATTTAAAATATCTTCATTTGATAATGCCATGATATTTACTCCTTTTATATTATTTGTTTATTATTTTTGTTGCGCTACTGCTGACACGACGCGGGTTACTTTTGTTGGAACTTCGTTCAAAGTTCTAACTAGCTTCTCAACTGGTGCTAACATTAATGCCATAACTGTACTAATCGCTTGATCTTTAGTTGGTAAGTTTGCGATACGTTTAAGTTGGTCTGCTTGCACAAACTCACCTGAAACACCCAAACCCTTAACAACTAAATCTTCGTTATCTTTAACGAAGTTATTAAACACACGAGCAACTGCACCTGGATCTTCCTGAGAAAACCCAAGAATTACTGGCCCACTAAGAACCGGTAACACACATTCACATGTTGTTTCGTTAAATGCCAATTTTGCTAATGAGTTCTTTACAACTCGTAAAGATACACCTGCATCTAAGGCACTTGCACGAAGCATAGTCATTTGATCAACTGTTAATCCGCGATATTCAGCTACGCCGACAGAAATTGCATTATTTGCCAATGCATTAACTTGTTCGACAACAACTTTTTTTGCTTCAAGATTTAGAGCCATTTGCCTCTCCTGAACAGTTTAAAAAAGAAAGTCATATTATTACAACTTTCGCCACAGAGTACTTGCGCACCCTCTACATAGGCCGACTGTGTTATCAGTCATTTATGTAAAAACTCCAGGAGGAGAATTTACACCTATGGTCTTTGAGGAACGCAAGATTTTCATCCTGCGACCCAAAGAATTCTTTCTACTTTAATCTATTAAATATCAAGTGATGTTAAGTCAATAGAGATGCCAGCGCCCATAGTTGAAGAGACACTTATTTTTTTAAAGTAAATACCTTTAGCTGAACTAGGTTTAGCTTTTTTCAAAGCATCAACTAGCGCTGAAATATTTTCAGTTAATGACTTAACATCGAATGATGCTTTACCAATACCTGCATGAACAATACCAGACTTATCATTACGATAACGCACTTGACCCGCTTTAGCATTGTTAACAGCTGTTGCAACATCTTGAGTTACTGTGCCAACCTTAGGATTAGGCATCAAACCACGAGGACCTAATAATTGACCTAATCGACCAACAACACCCATTGCATCAGGTGAAGCGATAACGACATCATAGTTTAAATCGCCGTCTTGCATAGATTTCATTAAGTCTTCCATACCAACAATATCAGCACCAGCTGCTTGCGCTTTTGCAACGTTTTCACCTTGCGTAAATACCGCAACACGAACTATTTTACCAGTACCATTTGGAAGTACGACTGCACCACGTACATTTTGGTCAGATTTCTTAGCATCAACACCAAGGTTTACACTTACATCAATAGACTCATCAAATTTAGCAGTTGCACAGTCTTTAATCAATGCCAAAGCATCTTTAATTGCGTAACGCTTACCAATTTCTACTTTAGAAGCAATGTCTTTTTGTTTTTTAGTTAAGTTAGCCATCTGATTAACCCTCCACCGTAATACCCATAGAACGGGCTGTACCAGCAATAATAGTGACTGCTGCTTCCATATCATTTGCATTAAGATCTTTCATTTTGATCGCTGCAACTTCTTCTAATTGAGCACGTGTAATATTGCCAACTTTATCAGTATGAGGAGCGCTTGAGCCTTTTTTGATTCCTGTTACTTTTAAGATTAACAATGCTGCAGGTGGCGTCTTAGTGATGAATGTGAAACTACGGTCACTGTAGACTGTAATGATTACAGGCACCTTCATACCTTTATCAATTTCTTGAGTTTGAGCGTTAAACGCCTTACAAAACTCCATGATGTTTACACCGTGTTGACCGAGTGCAGGACCAACTGGAGGTGAAGGATTAGCTTCTTGTGCAGGCACCTGAAGCTTAATATATGATACAATTTTTTTAGCCATTCTAACTTCCTTGAGGGGTTTCCTCATTTGGGTACAAGCGCCTATTAAGCTCCCCGTTCAACTGACGACTTAAAGTCGTTATTATTATGTTTTGCTTACTTGAGAAAATTCAAGCTCAACCGTAGTAGCACGACCAAAGATCAATACTTCAATCTTAAGAATACTCTTATCGTAATCTACAGCTTCAACGGTTCCGTTAAATTCGTTAAACGGACCATCTACAATCAAAATTTCCTCACCAGGCTGGTAAGCAACCTTAGGTTTAGGCTTATCAGCACCCTCTTGAACACGAGCCATAATACGGTCTGCTTCGCGCTGCGTAATCGGTGAAGGCTTACCTGAAGATCCACCAATAAAGCCAATTACGTTATTCGTATTTTTGACTAGCAACCAACTTGGCTCTGTGAGTTCCATACTGATTAACATATAGCCAGGGAAAAATTTACGCTCAGCCATTTTTTTCTGACCATCTTTCAGCTCGACAACTTGCTCAGTCGGAACCATCACTTCGCTGATTAGGTCTTCAAGACCCTCTCTAACAACAGCATCTTCGATTGCGATTTTTACCTTAGCTTCATATCCGCTTCTAGCATGAAGTACGTACCATCTTTTTGCCATCTATAACTCTCTTAATTTGTTAATAATTGAACCATCCATGAAAAGAATGCATCAACTATCCATAAGAATATAGCAACAATTACAACAGCCACCATAATCATACCTGTCGTCTTAACAGTTTCATCACGCGTAGGCCATACAACCTTACGTAATTCAATTTTGGTTTCGTTAATAAAAGTGCTTAACCGTTTACCTTGGGGTGATTTGAAAAATATCAAACCAGCAATTACCAACCCTACTAATAAAAGCAATACTTTATATAGTGTTGTTACCAATCCCAAAGGGTCTAAATAAAACACAACAAGAGATGCGATCACTATAAGGATTGATAAATTCATTCCTAGTGATGACTCTTTTGTCTGACCTTCTATTGTTTTACTCACATTACACCTTTTAACATGGCAGGCGAGGAGGGACTCGAACCCCCAACCAACGGTTTTGGAAACCGCCACTCTACCAATTGAGCCACTCGCCTATAAACTTCAAAGGCTCGGACCTAGGTCCGAGCCAAATTTTTTATTAGTTCTTATTAAGCTTTTAGCTTAATATTAATCCGTAACCTTAGAAACAACACCCGCACCTACAGTACGACCACCTTCTCT
>CALBNC010000094.1 GCA_937896195.1 uncultured Gammaproteobacteria bacterium | reverse complement strand
GCATCTGATGAGAGCGCTTGGAATGATGTATTTGCTGCCTACAAGGCTAAATTTCCTGCAGCCGCAGCTGAATTTGAGCGTCGTATGGCGGGTGATCTTCCGGCTAACTTCGATGCGGAAATGGATAAGTTCATTGCCAAGACTCAAACTGAAATGCCAAAAATTGCATCTCGTCAAGCGTCACAAAAAACGATCGAAGCGATGGGTCCATTATTACCAGAGATGTTTGGTGGTTCTGCTGACTTAACAGGCTCTAATCTAACCAACTGGTCAGGTACTGTTAAAGTAAATGCAGACAACGCAAACGGTAACTACATCTCTTGGGGTGTTCGTGAGTTTGGTATGGCACACATGATGAACGGTATGGTTCTACATGGTGGTTTTAAAGTTTATGGTGCGACGTTCTTCATGTTTATGGAATTCATGCGCAACGCATTGCGTATGTCTGCTTTAATGAAGATTGGCACAATTTACGTTTACACGCATGACTCTATTGGTCTGGGCGAAGATGGTCCAACGCATCAGCCAGTTGAGCAATTAGCGACAATGCGCGTTATCCCTAACTTTGAAACATGGAGAGGTTGTGATGCAACTGAATCAGCTGTTTCATGGAAAGAAGCAATTATTAGAGATAATGGCCCAACTGCATTAGTATTCTCACGTCAAGCGCTAGCGCCAAACGAGAGAACAGCTGAGCAAGTTGCTAATATTTCAAAAGGCGGTTACGTACTTAAAGATTGCGATGGCACGCCAGATGTTGTTGTTATTGCAACAGGTTCTGAAGTGGGCTTAGCAGTTGAATCTGCACAAGCATCGGGCAAAAATGTTCGCGTAGTTTCTATGCCTTGTCCTGAAAGATTTGACAAGCAAGATGGTGAATACAAAGAAAGTGTTTTACCAACAGGTATTAAGCGTGTTGTAATTGAAGCGAGTATTGACAACGGTTGGTACAAGTATGTTGGTTTAGAAGGCGCTATCGTTGGCATGAAATCATTCGGCGAGTCTGCACCAGCAGATCAATTATTTAAAGAATTTGGCTTCACAGTTGAGAATGTTGTAAACACAATTGATGGGCTTTTTAAAGACGGCTGTTGTGGCAGTTGTTCTTAATTTTATTAATAAAGTAAAAGGAGTAGTAGTATGACAATTAAAGTAGGTATTAATGGTTTTGGTCGTATTGGTCGCATGGCATTTCGTGCAATTAAAAAGGACTTCCCAGAATTAGAAGTAGTTGGTATTAACGACTTATTAGAAAATGATTACTTAGCATATATGCTTAAGTACGATACAGCACAAGGCCGTTTTGACGGTGAAATAGCGGTTGAAGGTAACAATTTTATTATCGACGGCAAGAAAGTTCGTCTTTCAGCTGAACGTAATCCTGCAGACCTTAAGTGGGACGAAATTGGTGCAGAAATCGTTATCGATTGTACGGGCTTTTTCTTAACTGAAGAATCTTGTCAAGCACATATTGATGCAGGTGCTAAGAAAGTTGTTCAATCAGCACCTTCTAAAGACGGTACGCCAATGTTTGTATACGGTGTTAACCACACTGAGTATGCAGGTCAAGCGATTGTTTCAGCTGCTTCTTGTACAACTAACTGTCTTGCGCCAATTGCGAAAGTTATCGATGATAACTGGGGCTTAAAGCGTGGTCTTATGACAACGGTTCATGCGTCAACAGCAACACAAAAAACAGTTGATGGCCCTTCAATGAAAGATTGGAGAGGTGGTCGTGCAGTATTTGAAAACATCATTCCTTCATCAACTGGTGCTGCAAAAGCAGTAGGCGTTGTATTACCAAAACTTAACGGTAAGTTAACAGGCATGGCTTTTCGTATTCCTTCAGTTGACGTTTCAGTAGTTGACTTAACTTGTGAGCTTGATAAGCCAGCAACTTACGAAGAAATTTGTGCGGCAATGAAAAAAGCCTCAGAAGGCCCTATGAAAGGTACGTTGGGTTACACTGATGAAGCGGTTGTTTCTTCAGACTTCCGTGGTATTAGCCAATCTTCAATCTTTGATGCTGGTGCAGGTATTGCATTAGACGATACGTTTGTGAAAGTAGTGTCTTGGTATGATAACGAGTATGGTTACACATGTAACATGCTTCGTTTAGTACAACACATAGCTTAATATTTAAAACATCGACTTGCCTTGGTGAGTCGTGTTATCTATATGCCAGATTTAATCATCAAAGACTCTCAACTTAGTGTTGAAGAAGTTATTGAAAAATTAAAAGAAGCAGTTCCAAACAATAAATTTGGAATTCTGTATTCTTATGATATTAAACAAACACTAGCCTCAAAAGGCCAGACATTAGCCGAAGAATGTCATGTGTTTGAAATTTGCAACCCAGTGGTTGCGAAGAATATCCTGGAAATGGATATGGATTTGGCAAGTGTCTTACCTTGTCGAATTTCAGTATATACAAAGGATGGTGCCACTAAAGTTGGAATGGCGTCACCCACTAAACATATTGCTCAATTGACTGATTTAGATTTATCTCTAGTGATCGATCCAGTTGAGCAAGCACTGATCAATATAATTGATCAGTCAATTGCATAAATAACTAGGAGAAAATTATGTCAGTTATCAATTTATCAGATCTAGATCTTGGCTCTAAAAAAGTGCTAATTCGTCAAGATTTAAACGTGCCTATTAAAGACGGCGTGGTAACCAGTGACAAGCGAATTAAAGCATCAGTGCCAACTATTCAGATGGCAATGAAACAAGGTGCAAAAGTATTATTAATGTCACATCTTGGTCGTCCGACAGAAGGCGAATACAGTGATGAATTTACTTTGCAGCCTGTTGCAGATCGCTTGACAGAGATTTTAGGTGTCACAGTACGCTTGGAAAAAGACTGGTTAAATGGTGTTGACATGGAAGATGGCGAAGTTGTTTTATGTGAGAACGTACGTTTTAATGTTGGCGAAATGGCCAATGATGATGCACTATCAAAACAAATGGCAGCGATGTGTGACATCTTTGCTATGGATGCTTTTGGTACTGCGCACCGCGCTCAAGCTTCAACACACGGGGTTGCTAAGTATGCACCGGTTGCTTGTGCTGGCCCACTACTTTCAGGTGAGCTTGAAGCATTAGGTAAAGCACTTGATAATCCTAGGCGCCCAATGGTTGCGATTGTTGGCGGCTCTAAGGTTTCAACTAAGTTAACGGTATTAGAATCTTTATCTAAGATTGTTGACCAACTAGTTGTTGGTGGCGGTATTGCTAATACTTTCATTGCAGCACAAGGTCACAATGTTGGAAAATCGTTATGCGAAAATGATTTAATTCCAACAGCTGCAAAATTAATGAAAGACTGCGAAATCCCGGTACCAACTGACGTAGTAACCGGCAAGGAATTTTCTGAAACTGCACAAGCTACAACGAAAGCTTCGACAGAGGTTGTTGATAACGACATGATTTTCGACATTGGTCCAAATTCTGCGAACGCATTAGCTGAAATTATGAAAAGCGCAGGCACAATTGTATGGAACGGCCCAGTGGGCGTATTTGAGTTTGATCAATTTGCTGGTGGTACAAAAACATTAGCGATGGCAATTGCCGATTCTGATGCATTTTCAATTGCAGGTGGTGGTGATACATTAGCAGCAGTTGATAAGTATGGCATTGAAGATAAAATCAGCTATATTTCTACAGGTGGCGGCGCTTTCTTAGAGTTTCTTGAAGGTAAAAAATTACCAGCAGTAGAAATTCTAGAACAAAGAGCAGCGGAGTAACGCTTGATTAGAAGAACAAAAATCTTAGCAACCCTAGGTCCAGCAACGGATAGACCTGGTGTTTTAGATAGTATTCTAAAAGCAGGTGTTAATGTTGTGCGCATTAATTTTTCTCATGGCTCTGAAGAAGAGCACTTGGGTAGGGTTAAGGCGGTTCGTGATTGGGCTGAGGCTAACGATACTTATGTTGGTGTATTGATGGACCTGCAAGGACCAAAAATTCGAATTGCTTCTTTTAAAGACGGTATTAAGATCACTTTAAATAATGGTGATAGTTTTACTTTAGACGCTGAGAAGGATCAGTTATCAGGCGATCAAGCATCTGTTGGAATTGCCTATAAAACATTGCCTCAAGAAGTTAAGCCGGGCAACATTCTAATTCTAGATGATGGAAAAATCGTTCTAGAAGTTAGCGACATTAAAGGTAGTAAAATTAATACCACCGTCATTCAAGGTGGCATTTTATCTGATAAGAAGGGTATAAACTTGCGTGGTGGAGGCTTGTCAGCTAATGCATTAACTGAAAAAGATAAAAAAGATATTCTTATTGCAGCGAAAGCAAGAGCTGATTATGTCGCTTTATCATTTCCAATTAGCGGTGATGATGTTCGTGAAACCAAAGAATTATTAGTTAAGGCTAATTGTGAAGCAGGCGTGATTTCAAAGATTGAACGCGCCGAATCATTAGAAGAAGGAACTATTCAAGATATTATCCATGAGTCTGCCGGCATTATGGTGGCTCGCGGTGATTTGGGTGTTGAAATTGGTGATGCACAATTACCGGCACAGCAAAAACGCCTTATTCAAATGGCACGAGCAAATGATCGCATTGTTATTACTGCAACGCAAATGCTTGAGTCAATGATTGAGAACCCAATTCCAACACGTGCTGAAGTATTTGACGTGGCTAACGCGGTACTTGATGGCACTGATGCGGTAATGCTTTCAGCAGAAACAGCAGCAGGAAATTTTCCTGAAAATGCAGTACGCACTATGGCAGAAGTTTGCCTTGAAGCTGAAAAGAATCCAATTGCTAAAGAATCGCATCATAGATTGAATGAATCATTTGAATATGTTGATGAGACCATCGCTATGAGTGCTATGTACGCCGCTAATCATTTAGGGGCAAAGGTTGTAGCATCGTTGACTCAGACAGGAAAGACAGCAATGTGGATGTCAAGAATTAGCTCTGGCATTTCAATTTACGCAATGTCAGACAATATTCAGACATTGCGCAAAGTTACTCTGTACCGCGGAGTATATCCATGTGGCATTGATAAAGATACCTGCTCAGACTGGTCTGATGTTAATCAGACAGTTATTAATACACTTACTAAAAAAAGTGTTGTTGAAGAGGGAGATTTGGTAGTATTAACCAAAGGTGAGTATAAAGATAAATCAGGTGGAACCAACATGATGAAAATTCTTCGTGTCGGTGATGCTAACTATTAAATAGCAATTAAGTAAAGGAGAAAATATGTTAATTTCATTAAGAGAACTATTAGATCACGCCGCAGAGAACAGCTATGGCATGCCAGCGTTTAACGTAAATAATATGGAGCAGGTTCATGCAATTATGCAAGCTGCTGATAAGACCAATTCACCCGTTATTATGCAGGGTTCTGCAGGTGCGCGTGGTTATGCAGGCGAGCCGTTCTTACGTCACTTAATTATTGCAGCAACTGAGATGTACCCACATATCCCAGTAGTAATGCACCAAGATCATGGTTCAGAGCCGGCAGTATGTTTGCGTTCGATCCAGTCAGGTTTCTCATCAGTAATGATGGATGGCTCTTTAGAGGCAGATTGTAAAACACCAGCTTCATTTGAGTACAACGTTGCAGTAACTGCTGAAGTTGTGAAAATGGCACACGCAGGTGGTGTCTCTGTTGAAGGTGAATTAGGTTGTTTAGGCTCACTTGAAACAGGTGAAATGGGCGAAGAAGATGGCCACGGTGCTGAAGGTAAATTAGATCTTGATATGCTATTAACAGGTGTTGAAGAGGCAGCTGATTTTGTTAAAGCGACTAACGTTGATGCATTAGCAATTGCTATTGGCACTTCACACGGTGCTTACAAATTTACTAAAGAGCCGGATGGTGAAATTCTACGTATTGACCGTATTAAAGAGATTCACGCACGTTTGCCAAATACACACTTAGTGATGCACGGCTCTTCTTCAGTGCCACAAGAATGGTTAGAAATCATTAATTCGCATGGTGGTGATATGGGCCAAACTTACGGTGTGCCGGTATCTGAAATTCAAGAAGGCATTAAGAATGGCGTACGTAAAGTAAACATTGATACAGATCTGCGTATGGCTTCTACGGGTGCAGTGCGTAAGCACTTGATTGAAAATACATCAAACTTTGATCCGCGTAAGTTCTTAAAAGATTCAACAAATGCAATGTCTGAAATCTGTGCTGCACGTTTTGAAGCGTTCGGTTCGGCTGGTCAGGCAGATAAAATCAAAGTATCTTCATTAGATGTAATGAGTCAAAGATATTTATCAGGCGAGTTAGACGCTAACATTAAGTAAGCGCCTAAAGATCAAGTATCAGAAGGGCTCGTTTATAACGGGCCTTTTTTTATTACCAAGGGAAGTAAATGAGTCAAAAACCACATTATTCGGTCATTGTTATTGGTGGCGGTCATGCAGGAACAGAAGCAGCGCTTGCTTCTGCTCGTATGGGCGTTGATACTCTACTCATTTCTCATAACATTGAAACCTTAGGGCAAATGAGCTGCAATCCTGCTATTGGCGGAATTGGAAAAGGGCATTTAGTTAAAGAGATTGATGCAATGGGTGGGGCCATGGCACGAGCTATTGATATATCTGGTATTCAATTTCGAACTCTGAACGCATCTAAAGGTCCTGCTGTTCGAGCAACACGCGCTCAAGCTGATAGGGTTTTGTATAAGGCAGCTATTCGATATGCTTTAGAAAATCAAGAGAATCTGTCTTTATTCCAGCAAGCAGTTGATGACTTGGTGATTAAAAATGATGTCGTCACTGGTGTGGTAACCCAAATGGGACTAACCTTTAGTGCTGATAAGGTAATTTTGACTTCAGGTACTTTTTTGGGCGGCATCATTCACATTGGCCAAAAGAATTTTCAAGGGGGTCGTGCAGGTGATGCACCCTCTAATCCTCTATCTAGAAAATTACGCGAATATGATCTGGGTGTTGGCCGTTTAAAAACCGGTACCCCACCAAGATTAGATGGGAGAACGTTAGATTTTTCTCTCATGGAGGAACAAAAAGGCGATCAACCAATACCTAGCTTCTCTTTTATGGGTAAACATTCTGATCATCCAGATCAGATCTCATGCTTTATCACCCATACAAATGAAAAGGCACATGACTTTATTCGTGCTGGTTTAAAAGATTCTCCTATGTATACAGGCAACATTGAAGGCATTGGTCCACGATATTGTCCATCAATTGAAGATAAAGTTGTTCGTTTTGCAGAGCGTAATTCTCATCAAATTTTTGTTGAACCAGAAGGCCTCACAACCAATGAAGTATATCCAAATGGTATTTCGACCTCGTTGCCATATGAGGTTCAAGTAGACTTCATTCATTCAATTAAAGGCTTTGAAAATGCACAAATTGTGCGCCCAGGCTATGCGATTGAGTATGACTTTTTTGATCCGCGTGGTTTGAGGCAAACATTGGAAGTTAAACGCATTAAGAGTTTGTATTTTGCTGGCCAAATTAATGGCACAACAGGCTATGAAGAAGCGGCAGCCCAAGGTATGCTAGCAGGTATTAATGCAGCGTGCGCGGTCCAGGGTAAAGAAGCATGGATACCCAAGCGTGATGAGAGCTATATAGGTGTTATGGTGGATGATTTGATTACCAAAGGCACCAATGAGCCGTACCGTATGTTCACCTCTAGAGCGGAGTATCGATTACTCTTACGTGAAGATAATGCAGACGAGCGCCTAACGCCTGTGGCTAGAAAATTGGGATTAATTAGCGAGGATAGATACCGAATCTTTGAGCAAAAATATGCAGCGATTAATCAAGAAAAACAGCGTCTAGAAACTACTTGGGTTCAAGCGAGTGATGTCCAGGCAAGTGAAGTGCTAGGACAAAAGCTTAGCCATGAGTATTCTTTATCAGAACTACTTAAGCGCCCTACAGTTGATTACAAAATTCTAAGACAGATTGATTCTGGAAAGCCTTATTTGGACGACGAAAAACTCATTGGCGTGGTTGAAAACAACATCAAGTATGCAGGCTACATTAAACGTCAGATGGAAGAGATTGAAAAATACCGTAAAAATGAAAATACTGCACTACCAACTAACATGGATTACCATACCATTCAAGCCTTATCCGCTGAAGTGCGTCAAAAGCTAACTCAGCATCAGCCTGAAACTATTGGACAAGCAAGTCGAATACAAGGTGTTACACCTGCTTCTATTTCTATTTTATTGGTTTATCTTAAAACTTATAAAAAATCATGACGGATAAAGCATTATTGATAGCGGGTGCAAAAAAAATGAGCATTGATCTTGATGAAGTGCAAGTATCAAAGTTAATGCAGTATTTAGAGCTTATTATCAAGTGGAATAAAACAGTTAATTTAAGTGCTATTCGCCATCTAGATGAAGGGGTTAAAAAACATTTGTTAGACAGTCTTTCTGTGATGCCTTATATTACAAAAGAGCCGCTACTAGATGTAGGTTCTGGGGCCGGCTTACCAGGGATTGTGATTAGTATTATGAAGCCAGAGTTAAGTGTTACAGTGCTAGATACAGTCGGTAAAAAATGCCGTTTTATGCAGTTTGCTAAAACAAATCTAGAATTAAAAAACCTAACCGTTGTTCATCAGCGAGTTGAGAATTACATTGCTGAGCAATGTTTTGGTCAGATTATTTCCAGAGCATTTGCAGAGGTTGATAAAACCTTAAGTCTTACTCAGCACTTATTGTGTGATAATGGTCATTATTTACTGATGAAAGGAAACCACTTTGAGAATGAAGCGCTCAAAAACTTTACAGTTCAAGCGCATCAAGTAAGTGTGCCTTATGTATCAGATCAACGTTATTTTTTAGAAATCAAACCCAGTTAAATATGAAAAAAATCTTTTATTATTTACTAATATTTATACTTATTAGTCTTATCACTGTTGTCACCTTGTTTGACACAATTGCCAAAAATGTTGCCGAAACTTATGCACAAAAATCACTCGGCACCCCTGTTAGCGTCGCTGAATTTAGGAGTGATTGGGACCAGGCTCAGGTCAATATTGATTTTATTGAAGTCGCAAATCCGACCAACTTTTCCAATAAAAATGCCTTTGTTTTAAATCATCTGACTGCCTCTTTATCCGAGCAAACTCATGATGAGCTAGTAGTACTAGAGCAGCTTGAGTTTGATGGATTACTATTTACATTGGAGCAAAATGATGGCCAGGTAAACTTGGTTGAAATATTGAATCAGTTAAATCAGCAGCCAAAAGTTGCAAATCAAAAACCATCGATTGAGTACTCTTCAGAACATGAGTCGAGTCATGCAGAGTCTTATCGAGTAAAAATTAATCAACTTAAGTTTGTCAATACTCAGCTGTTTGTTGATACTAAGTGGCTTAAAGAGACTGTTGTTGTGCCAAATGTTATTATTAATAACTTTGGTGGACAAAACGGCATTCCATTAGCGAAGATTGGTTCAGAGATTATGAAAGTTGCCTTAACCCGTATTCAAGCTGAAGTTGAAAAGAAAGGGTTAAAACTCAGCGAACAAGAGATTAAAGAAAGTGCGCGCCGCCAACTTCAAGGAAAGCTCAATACTCTAACCAATGATTTAGATGGTAAAGCCAAAAATTGGTTTAAAAAGCTAGGCTTATAATATGCATATTATTGATTCACATTGTCATATAGACCGTGTTGATTTAGATCAGTTTGGCGGCAGTATCGACAGCATGCTTGCACAAGCAAAGGAGCTTTCTGTTAAGGAGTTTCTTTGTGTTTGTATTGATTTAGAACATTTTGATGAGGTGTTTTCATTAGCCAAAAATTATGCACAAATCTACGCTTCAGTGGGTGTACATCCGACTGAGCAAGAAGGCAAAGACCCAACTGTTGATGAATTATTAGCGCTTGCAGATGATGATAATATTATCGCCATTGGTGAAACAGGACTTGACTATTTCCATGTCAAAAAAGAAACAGCTGATTGGCAGCGAGACCGTTTTAGGCGCCATATTGCTGCGTCAAATCAATCAGGTAAGCCAATGATTATTCACACGCGCGAAGCCAAGCAAGACACCATTAAAATTATGACTGAAGAGAAGGCAAATGCTGGCGTTATGCACTGTTTTTCTGAGGATTGGGAAACCGCTAAAGCAGCATTGGACTTAGGTTTTTATATTTCATTTTCTGGGATTATCACTTTTAAGAGCGCCCAGGCGTTGCGTGAAGTGGCTCAAAAAGTGCCCGCTGATCGTCTACTAGTAGAAACGGATGCACCTTATTTAACACCGGTACCTAATAGAGGAAGGCCAAATTCCCCTGCGTATACTTATTATGTCGCGCAAAAGTTAGCTGAAATTAGAGGGGTGAGTATTGAAGAAATTGCTAGCACAACAACTGAAAACTTTAACCGCTTGTTTTTCTCAAAATAATGGCTGTTACTTATCAAACAATTGATGAATTTTCACAAGGCCAACGCCTAGATAATTTTTTAGTTAAGATCCTTAAAGGTGTGCCTAAATCGCATATTTATCGTGTTATTCGTAAGGGGGAAGTGCGAGTTAACAAGGGTAGGAAAAAAGCAGATTATAAGCTTGAGATAAATGATATTGTTCGCGTGCCACCCGTTAGCGTCAATGAAAAGAAAACGACACATGTTTCTGATAGCCTTAAAAAGATACTGCTAGATTCAATTATTTATGAAGACAAGGGTTTATTAATTATCAATAAGCCAAGTGGCGTCGCTGTTCATAGTGGCAGTGGTGTCGACACGGGCGTGATTGAGGCACTAAGATCGGTATACAAAGATCCTATTGAATTAGTTCATCGTCTAGATCGCGCCACTTCAGGTGTATTATTAATTGCTAAAAAACGTAGTGTACTTAAAAATTTACATGAGCAACTGTTCCAGCATGAGATGGAAAAGCGATACACTGCTTTGGTTAAAGGTGTTTGGTCAAAAAAACGCCACACCATTGATGCACCGCTTCACCAAAACTCGAGATATGCAGTTGTGGATAGCAAAGGTAAGCATTCAGTTAGTCATTTTCAGCCGCTTAAAAACTTCACCAAGGATGATTTTTCTGCCTCTTTAGTGGAAGTCACCATTGAAACAGGCCGCACTCATCAGATACGAGCACACGCTAAATATGCCGAACACGCCATTGCTTGTGATGACAAGTATGGTGATAAAGAATTTGACCGACAAGTAAAGTTTCGCGGGCTCAAGCGTTTATTTTTGCATGCACATCAACTTACTTTTACCAATCCATTAACGGGTGATATTCAAAAAGTTCAAGCGCCTTTATCAAAAGAGTTAGAAGAGTTTCTAGCTAAACTATGAACCCTTACTTTCGCCTAATGCGTTTGAATAAGCCAGTGGGTATTTATCTGCTTTTATGGCCAACTTTATGGGCATTATTTTTAGCAGCAGGTGGCTGGCCATCGACTGAGTTGATTAGTATTTTTGTTGCAGGCGTTGTATTGATGCGTTCAGCTGGTTGTGTGATTAATGATTATGCAGATCGCAAGATTGATTATTTGGTCCAGCGTACTAAACATAGGCCCATTACATCTGGTGAAATCTTAGCATCAAAAGCATTGCTGTTATTTTCGGGTTTAATCATGATTGCTTTTGGGCTGGTTTTATTGACCAATCCATTGACTATTAAACTGGCTTTTATCGCTGCTTTTTTAGCCACTTTGTATCCATTTACTAAGCGTTGGACCCACCTACCTCAGTTTGTTTTAGGGGCTAGTTTTGCCATGAGTGTGCCTATGGCTTTTTCAGCAACCAATGGTGAGGTGCCTGTTAGTGCTTGGTGGATTTTTGCTGCGACACTTATTTGGACGGTTATTTATGACACGATGTACGCCATGTCAGACCGAGATGAGGATTTAAAAATCGGAGTTAAATCCACTGCAATTTTATTTGCACAGTATGATCGAATTATCCTTGCTGGGCTTCAAGTTGGGCTAGTAATCGTCCTATTAAAAATTTCACAAATTTTCGAAATAGGTGTTTATTATGATATTTCTGTATTTTTGAGTGCATTATTAATGATTTATCATCAAATTTTGATCAAAAATCGAGAAAAATCAGCCTGTATTCAAGCTTTTTTGCATAATAACTATATTGGTATGGTGATTTTTATTGGAATAGTACTATCTGTTACTCAGTAAGCACCATAGAGCTAAAAATATCTCATTTTTTCAAAATGTAGTCATTTAAATACTACTTTTTTGCATTTTTTCATCAATAAAACTTGACATTAATCAAAAAACACTCTAAATTGCTTACAACTCGATAACGAAGTTGAGTTACTAAAAAAACTAAAGAGGGGAAAATATGTTTGATACTATTATAAGTACAATTAAAAAATTAACTGAAGCTGGTATAGCTTTGATTGCTCTAGCTGTTGTGGTTCAAGTAATTTTTGGAACTGGCGCTGCAGGCGTACCATTTATCGGTGGCGATGTTATCGGCACGATTACTGGTATTGTTGCTAGCCTTGGTTCTCATGGTTTAGTGGGTCTAGCAGCAGTTGCTGTTATCTAC
>CALBNC010000093.1 GCA_937896195.1 uncultured Gammaproteobacteria bacterium | reverse complement strand
TTAGCCACCCAGTTGGCTGTCTTTATTACGCCACCCACTCATACTGCTTTAACCACATCAATCGCCTTAGCCCTCTCATTAGCCACTCTTCTTGGAAATAACGGAGTTTTAAGGCCTGAATTTTCAAAACTCATGATCTAAATTACCAAATGCAAGCTTTTGCAAGCCTTCTTTTGTAGCGCCCATCTAAAATAGCCATATCAAAAACACGTGTATAGTATCTTACCGTCGAAAACAGCCAAAAGCCTCGGTCTCAATCAATAACTTTTGGAAAATTAATAGCATGAAAAGAAAACTCACACTGATCCTGCTTTTACTATTTACTGCAAGTATTACTCATGCAGCTCCAGATGCTGGGCAAATCACCTCTCAAATTATCAACAAAGCCATCAGCACGACTGAGGGTTATATCAACACCCAAGCCAATGAGATAGCTAACAGCTTTGGCAAAGGCAGAACCTCCATCAGTATTAAAGGCATTGAATCACAAGAGCCTAGCTATAGTATTGATACTATCCAGCCTTTATCTGAGTTTAACTCAGACATTAAAGAACTAACCTTTGTTCAAGGCTCTGTAGCCTCTGGTGAGAACGAAGGAGATCGTCGTAATACCATTAACCTAGGACTAGGTCAGCGTTACTTAGTAGAAGACGAGCGTGCCATTACAGGTATTAACTTATTTGTTGATTATGAAAGCTCGTCAAAGCACAAGCGTGCTTCACTCGGTGTGGAGTATGAGCGCTCTAACTTTAGCGTGAGTGCTAACAAGTATTATCCAATCTCAGATAAAAAAGTCATTGGTGATTACACCGAGGAAGCATTACCTGGTCACGACATTAATCTATCAGGGCAAATGCCTTATGCGCCTTGGGCAACTATTAAAGGCACGCATTACTATTGGGATCAAGCCACAGGTGATAACATCAGTGGCAATATCCTTGGCGTAAAGATTGAGCTTTCTCCTTCAACCAGTATTGAATTTGGTCAAGAAGACTCTAACACCAGTAACAAACAAAGCTACGCTGAGCTAAGCATCAAACTACCGCTTGATGACAATGAAAAAATGACAAACTTTGCCCTAGATGATGCACCGTTTAGAGCGCAAGCGATGATGGACCTGACTAGATTAACTACGTTTGAGCGTAACAACAAGATTAAGATTGAGAAGTTGCTTAACAATATTGCGCCAGTGTTTACTTCAAATGCCACTGCCACTGTTGTTGAAAACCAAACTACAGCAATTACTTTAGTGGCAACTGATGAGCAAGTTATTACTTATTCAATATCGAACGCAGATTCAGCTTTATTTGTAGTTAATAGTGCAACAGGCATAGTTAGCTTTGTAACTGCTCCTGACTTTGAATCCCCAAGTGATAGTGACACCAATAACACTTACGCATTTACCGCCACAGCAACCGATGCCAAAGGCCTGTCTACAACACAAAGTGTGGTGGTTACAGTAATAAATACCGATGATACGGCGCCAGTGTTTACTTCAAGTGCTAGTGCTAACGCAGCAGAGAATCAAACAGCAGCGACTACTTTAGTGGCAACTGATGCCACCACAGTCACTTACTCAATTAGCGGTACAGATGCATCATTCTTTAATATTAATTCAGGATCGGGCGTAGTTACCTTTAAAACAGCACCTGATTTTGAGACCAAAACTTCATATAGCTTCACAGCTACAGCAACTGATACGGCGAGCAATGCAACGACCCAAGCGGTCGTGATAACGGTGACAAATTTTGTTTCTGGGTTTGTAAGTGAACCTATTACATTTGATAATTCAGCTGGAACTACTTTAACTTATATGACTGTAGAGTCAACTTATGAGGTTAATGATATTAAAAGAGTTTGGCTTGATAGAAACCTAGGTGCAGCTGCAGTCTGCACTTCGAGCGCTCATAGCGCTTGTTATGGTGATTTGTACCAGTGGGGTAGAAATGATGGTGGACATGAGAGTAGAGGGGTAACTACCACTACAACGACGCCAGCTGACGTTTTCTCAGCGGGCACTATTTTTATTAAAGGCAGTACGGATTGGACGTTAGATGACCCCGCTACGGATGTTAACGGCGAATTGCGTACTAAAGCTTGGGCTGATAATGATGATGCTCTTTTGGGAGGGAATGATATTTGCCCATCCGGCTTTAGTGTGCCGACCGAGGCAGAAATTAAAGTAGATACCATTGATGCAGGTGTTAGTAATAGTGGTGCAGCCTTCTCAAGCTTTCTTAAAATCCCACTTGCTGGTTACCGCGATGGTGGGAATGGCTCGCTTTACGAAGTTGGCACTGGCGGCCACTTATGGAGTCGTTCTGCTGATGGGTCGAATGGTCGTTCTTTAGCCGTTAGTACTGGTTCAGGCCTCTATAGCGATAGTCGTGCCAGTGGCTTCAGTGTTCGCTGCATTAAGGATTAAGCACCTCAGAGCTCGCCTGGATTGATGCAGCACCTTACATAAAATTCAAAGAAGATATCAAGGCTAGAAA
>CALBNC010000092.1 GCA_937896195.1 uncultured Gammaproteobacteria bacterium | reverse complement strand
GTTTTGAGTAGTGATTGTTTTTGTGGTGAAGTAGCAATGGCTAAGCAATCGGGTGTGCAGTTTAGTGTACATTCTTGCGCCAAATGTATCGGTAATAAATCTAAAAAAGTGGCTGATGTCGGTACTATCTTTATCCCACTGCGTCATCACGGAAAAACCTTAGGCATATTTAACTTGTTTTTTGATAGTGAACCTTCGCTTGCTTTTGATGAAAGAGCATTATTAGAATCGATTGCTGAAAATATCGCAATCGCATTAGATAAGTCGATTTTAAATGAGCAAACTAAGCGTATGGAGCTTTCACAAGAGCGCTTATTTTTATCGCAAGAAATTCATGATTCCCTAGCACAAACCATTTACAGTCTTAAATTACAAGTCAGTGTATTGGGGAATTCATTAAAACAGGCTGAGCAGATAGATGCTTATCATCAAATCGAAGCTTTACAAACGCACATTAACCAGGCGAATCAAGAACTGCGAGAGCTGATGTGTAACTTCCGCGTTCCATTGGATCCCAAGGGTATTGAGGTTTCATTGGAAAATTTGGTGAATCGCTTTAAATCTGATGAGGGTATTGCGACTTTTTTACAAGTTAAAGGAAAGATAAGGGTTGATCCCGAGGTTGAGATGCAAATTATGCGGATAACCCAGGAAGCCTTAAGTAATATACGTAAACATGCCAGTGCGCGTAATGTTAGGATTTTACTCACAGCAAAACCACACTGCCAGCTACTCATCGAGGATGATGGTATTGGCTTTGTAAAAGACCAGGGTCTTGGTGAAATAATGGGGAATAATATTGGTATGAATATTATGAAAGAGCGTGCTGAGCGAATTGGTGCTGAGATTGAGATTGAATCTGAGGTAGACGAAGGCACTCGTATTATTATTAATTTCGCTAAATAAAAGAATATGAATATATATATTATTGATGATCACACACTTTTCAGAAATGGCTTAATCGCCTTATTGGAATCAAAAAATATTTCAGCCAGCGCTGCTTCATCACCTGAACAAGGTCTAGAAGAGCTCGCATCATTAGAAGTTGATATTATTCTTCTCGATTTAAGGATGCCACAAATGTCAGGTGTAGAGGTTTTACAGATTCTAAAAGCACGCAAGACGATAGCGCCAGTTGTTATGTTAACAACAAGCACAGAAGAAAAGGATTTACGTGATTGTCTTAAATACGGAGCTCAAGGTTACCTACTTAAAGATATGGATCCTGATGAGTTAGTTGATGCGCTGGATGAAGTATTAAAAGGTTCAATCATCGTAGCACAAGACATGACTCATATCTTAGCCAAGGTTTTACGCAATGAATTAACTGATAGCGAGCCATTGTTTGAAGTCTTGACTAATCGTGAGAAAGAAGTGGCATGCCAAGTGTCAATAGGATATAGTAATAAAGTAATCGCTAGAGAGTTAGGAATTTCAGATGGAACAGTCAAACTACATGTCAAGTCAATATTGAAAAAACTATCCTTATCCTCTCGAGTAGAAGTCGCAGTCATGGTGACTGAAAAAGGCTGTTGCAAATAGGTATTAGGTAATGGATCAATATCAACAGCTAGTTGAATCAGCATTAAAAACAGTGGATGAAATCTTTCCTTGGGATCTAGAAGAAGAGATTAAAGTCGCATCAGGGCTAATTCTATTAGATATAAGAGAAGCTCATGAGTTTGAGATGATGCATATTAGAAACTCACTACATATTCCTAGAGGAGTACTCGAAGGAGCATGCGTGTGGAATTATGACGACACCGTGCCGGAACTAGCCAAAGCAAGAGATCAAAATATCGTCATAATTTGCCGATCAGGCAATAGAAGTGCCCTAGCAGCGCAGACAATGAAACAGATGGGATTTAAAAATGTGCGATCATTAAAGATGGGTATTAAAGGTTGGAATGATAATGACATTGAAATGATCAATGATAAACAAGATATTATTGATATTGATGAAGCAGATAAATGGCTTAACAAAGCGGTTTCAAAGGAAAAATTAAACCCTAAAGGCTTAATTTAAAAAATAATCAAAATAACGCTTGACCAGTGAAAAAATCTTAGTATAATTCTGCGCTTTCACTGCACGAAAAAAGTAAAAAGTTTTTTGCAAAAGAAAGTTGAAAATAAGTGTTGACATGTAGATTTAACGCTGTATAATTTCCATCTTTCACTGCATAACAAATACATTTTTTGCAGTAGCTCTTTAAAAATATATCAAATAACTTGTGTGGGCACTCGTACATTAAATTGTGCAAGTGCACATTAAAAAACTAAAGCAATCAAGCTTTTAAAAAAACTGAACGCAAAGCGCACTTATTTATAAGTGTAGCCAAGCTTCAAAATAGTTAGAATTAAACTGAAGAGTTTGATCCTGGCTCAGATTGAACGCTGGCGGTATGCTTAACACATGCAAGTCGAACGGAAACGATGTTAGCTTGCTAACAGGCGTCGAGTGGCGGACGGGTGAGTAACGCGTAGGAATCTACCAAATAGCGGGGGATAGCCCGGAGAAATCCGGATTAATACCGCATAATCTCTACGGAGTAAAGGGGGCCTCTATTTATAAGCTTTCACTATTTGATGAGCCTGCGTAAGATTAGCTTGTTGGTGAGGTAAAAGCTCACCAAGGCGACGATCTTTAGCTGGTCTGAGAGGATGATCAGCCACACTGGGACTGAGACACGGCCCAGACTCCTACGGGAGGCAGCAGTGGGGAATATTGGACAATGGGCGCAAGCCTGATCCAGC
>CALBNC010000091.1 GCA_937896195.1 uncultured Gammaproteobacteria bacterium | reverse complement strand
TTTAATTAAAAAAGTATAATATTATAATATTTAGATAGTCATAAAAAAGCTTGCATTTATTGGTACATATGGTAATAATGTAGTAGTGATGTATTTATTTAATGTATTTCAACAGGGAGGTAAAAAATGAAAAAAATAGCCGTATTATTTATTTTATTATTAAGTTCAGTAACATTTGCACATGTAGCTGGTGAAACAATTGCACCATTGCCATTGCCAGTAGATTCTCAATCTGAAGCGCAAAAGAAAATCGTTCGCGATGGTGCTAAAGATTTTTGTGACAGCGCAGAAGAAGGTGCAAAAGAAGAATGTGTTATGGATTTTTTCGCGAATCATAACTTAGAAGAAGAGCCAAGCTGCGATTAAGAAAAGAATTTATAAGGCCTGCCTTTATTAAGGTAGACTTTATTAATAAAGAACTCAATTGAGAGTTTATTTTTTAAAAAAAAGGGGAAGAAATATGAACATTAAAACATTAGTAGTAAGCGCTGCATCAGTAGCTTTTTTAACATCATCAGTAGTAATGGCTGAGTCGCATGCATCAAAAGGTAAGCCGGTAGGTATTGTGTCAGGTGTTATGGACGTTGCGGGTATCTCTCGTAACCAAGATAATGATGCATTAATTGATCCAGCATTTGCAAAGACTTCACGTCCTTGTCCGCCGTTCTGTATTCAACCAACTGCACCGTTCGCGCCTGCAGCAGTTGATACAGTTACTGAGTTAGACGTAATCCATGCTGCACGTGATATCGCTGCTGGCGATAAGACAAAGTTAATTGTTGATGCACGTACACCAGGTTGGGTTAAGAAAGGCACTATCCCACACTCGGTGAACGTTCCATTTACTATGCTTAACTCTAAAGCACTTGCTAAAGATCCGATGGCTGTTGTTGAAATCTTGACAGGTACATTTGGCGTTAAAGATATGGATGGCGTATTAAACTATGATAATGCTAAGACTTTATACTTGTTCTGTAATGGTTCATGGTGTGGTCAGTCTCCAGCGTCAATCAGAGCATTGTTAACAATGGGTTATCCTGAGAACAAGATTAAGTACTACCGTGGTGGTATGAACGCTTGGAAATCTTTAGGTTTAACTACTAAGTAACTAATGCATAAGAGCACTCTTTCGAGAGTGCTTTTTTAATCTAGGAGATTATTATGAAAATTAAATTATTAGCGATTACGATCGCTGCTGTATTTACTTTAGGTGCGCAAGCAGACTATTTAGGTGCTGACCATAACTGGAATAACGGTTCTTCTGCAAAGAAAGCTGCTAAGCCAGTCGGTATCGTTTCAGGCGTATTAGAAATTGCAGGCATTTCTCGTAATGCAGACAGTAGCAATATGGTTGATCCTGCGTTTGCAAAGACGTCACGTCCTTGTCCACCGTTCTGTATTCAACCAACTGCACCGTTCGCGCCTGCAGCAGTTGATACAGTTACTGAGTTAGACGTAATCCATGCTGCACGTGATATCGCTGCTGGCGATAAGACAAAGTTAATTGTTGATGCACGTACACCAGGTTGGGTTAAGAAAGGCACTATCCCACACTCGGTGAACGTTCCATTTACTATGCTTAACTCTAAAGCACTTGCTAAAGATCCGATGGCTGTTGTTGAAATCTTGACAGGTACATTTGGCGTTAAAGATATGGATGGCGTATTAAACTATGATAATGCTAAGACTTTATACTTGTTCTGTAATGGTGCATGGTGTGGCCAGTCTCCAGCTTCGATTAGAGCATTGTTAACGATGGGTTACCCACAAAGCAAGATCAAATACTACCGCGGTGGTATGAATGATTGGAAATTGTTGGGCTTAACAGTTAAGTAATTGTTAACCATTTTTTTAAAGAAAGGGATGTTAATAGCGTCCCTTTTTTATGTTTTAACTACTTCTTTCGCGCAAGCTGAAACGAAATTTGATCGATGGTATCAAATTGGATACGATTATTCACAAAAAGGTCGAAATGACGATGCCTTTGAATGGATGATGCGTGCCGCTGACGGCGGACATGGTGCTGCGCAAAATAACATTGGACTAAGCTATTTACATGCGCTTGGTACAGAAAAGGACGATAAGAAAGCTTTTGAATGGTTTAATAAATCAGCCAAACAAGGTGTGTCTTATGCTCAAAGTGAATTAGCTATGATGTATTATGATGGCAAAGGTGTTGAGCAAGATACTCAGCTAGCAGAAGATTGGTGGTTGATTGCTTCCGAGCAAGAAGATGAGTATGCGCAATATAACCTAGCTTCTTTGATGCTAGAGAAAGGTGATATAAAGCAGGCTTATTATTGGTTTACACGTTCTTCTAAAAATAACCATCCAGATGCACAAGCTGCATTGGAATTACTCAAAGAAAAATATGTGGAATAAAATTATTACAATAGCGACATTAAGTTTTTCAATAAATGCTTTTGCATTTTTACCAGGTTTGGGTAGTTTTCCTCAATTTCCAGAACTACCTATAATAAAAAACTTTGATCCCAGTTCACTTCAAAAGTTTTACAACCAATTTACCAATGAAAAGCCCAATATTGAGCGTGAAAACCGAATGACCTCTGAAATTGAAGATGCAGTCATGGATGGTAATGTCGAGTATTTGCCGATTTCCAATGATCAAGAGGTATTTAGTATTTTCATGGAATCAGATTCTGAAAAACCAAAAGGCGGTATTATTTTATTGCACTCTCGTGGTTTTCACGCTAATTGGGAAAGTGTTATCAAGCCGCTTAGAGTTGGACTTAATGAAAAAGACTGGCACACACTATCTGTGCAAATGCCAGTACTGGAAAAGTCAGCTAAATATTATGATTACGTGCCAATTTTCCCTTATTCACATGAGCGTATCGATGCAGCTGTTGATTTTTATAAACAACGTGGCATTGATAATATCATCCTGATTTCTCATGGCTGTGGTGCACATATGGCCATGAGTTATTTTGATAAATTTGGCGACGATAAAGTTAACGCGTTTGTGGGTATTGGCATGGGGGCAACTGATTACCAGCAAAAAGTAATTAAGCGTTTTCCGCTTGATGTTATGCTTAAACCAGTGCTTGACATATACGGCGAAAAAGATTTTCCAGGTGTGGTTCGATTGTCAAATTCCAGAAAAGCATTAATGGACATTTCAGGTAATAAACAAAATGCTCAGATTATTATCAAGAAGGCTGATCATTACTATACTGAAACTGGCACTTCGAAAGCTCTGGTTGATTCAATAGATACCTGGTTAAGTAATCTTTCCAAAGTACCCAGATAGCCAGATTTTTATTGTTAAATAGCGATGATGATGCGCTCATAAAACCAATATAAGCCAATACTCGCAATAATAATTGAAGCAGGAGTGACAAGTCGAGAGCGATACCAAGATTTATCTTTAAACCAATATCCAATAAGAATGTAAGCCAATAAAATAACAACCAGTTGGCCTAACTCTACTCCAATATTAAAACTTAACAGACTGCTTAAAAATTGAGACTTCTCTAGTCCAATATCACTTAAAACACTTGCAAATCCTAATCCATGCAATAGTCCAAAGCAAAACACCACCAATAAGCGCCAATTACTTATATTTCGTATCAGTATATTTTCAAGTGCGATGTAGACAATCGATAAAGCAATTAACGGCTCAATCCACAAACTAGGTAGGGCGATAATGCCATATACCGAAAGTCCTAGAGTGATAGTGTGAGCTAATGTGAAAGCACTTATTTGATAAAGCAAAGGCTTTAATTGGGTACTAAACAAGAATAAACCCAATATAAATAATATATGATCCAAGCCTCTAGGTAGAATGTGTAAAAAACCAAGCCATAGATAATTAAGTAGGCTGTTAGTAGTATGCTGCTCTTGCAAAATAATCATATCTGTTTGCTCGCCATTAGTCAGCCAAAGACTGGCAATAGGCTTTCCATTTTGATTAAGTTTAAAAACATTATCACCATATTTTTCGGGATATTGCCAGGTAATATGCTTGGTGTCTTGTGCTAGCTTTCCTGAGTAAGTAATTATGCTATTTCTTGATAGACGAACATCATCAATTGGCGACACTTGAATATTGTCAAAATTAAGAGAGAGTTTCTTGTTATCAGCTTTAAGATTTAAAGTCTTTTGGTAGCTAGCTGAAAATTTATTAAATTTTTGTTGGATTGTGTCAGCTGAACTTTTTCTTAGTTTGTTATAAATAGCAGATCGCGGTGAATTGTCGGTGTCTGTGTGTTTTGCGCTAATGTCTGCCATTAATGCTTCTACATTAACTTTTAATGTTAGAATAAATTCGTTGTTTTCTTGGATAGTGAGCTGAACAACACCAGGCTTCATTTCATGAGCCTGTGAAGCTGAAAAGCAACCAAAAGACAATAAAATTAGCAGCCAGTAATGAAAATACCTCATAAAATTATTTTAGCCTTTTGTATTTTTTATCAGCCAGTTTTGGCGCATGATTTTTGGTTAACTGCTAATAATTTTAATCCAACTGTTGGTGATAAAATAACTATTTCAGCCCAAGTTGGGCAAGATTTTGTAGGTGAAACACTGCCAAGAATTAATAATTGGTTTGTTAGATTTGAACAACTTCAAGATGAGAGTGTGACTCCAATTCAAGGAGACTTGGGCGATGATCCATTAGGCAGTATTGTCATTAAAAAAAATACATCATCAACGGTGGTGTATCAAAGTACTTTTGACTACCTAACACTCTCAGCTGAGAAATTTAATCAATATTTGGATAAGATGCATTTAAAGCATATTCAAGACCAGCGCCAGATTGAAAAAACGGATCAAAGTGAAGGTCGAGAGTATTATGCGCGTTACGCTAAGCTATTGATCAAGCCAAAAAATACTATTGCTGATGCAAGTATTTATAAAAAAACTGGGCTTGAGCTAGACATTGTGCCTGTCAATTCACCCTGGGCAAGTGAGACAACTAGTTTTTTGGTTTATTTTCAGGGCAAGCCTTTAAAAGGTATTGTAGTTAGAGCCTATTCTCAAGACAAGCCTCAAGATTTAGTTGAGCAAAAAACTGATGATAAGGGCCATGTGGCACTTAGCCTAAGTGTTAACAATAGATGGATGGTTAATGCCCTGCATATGATTAAAGCTAGAGAAGAGCGAATGAAAGAGGCGGATTGGGAAAGTTTGTGGGCTTCTTTAGTGTTTGAAAAGTAGTCGATTAATTGTTAGAGTGCTTCTAGGTAATTAAGCTCATCTTGGTTAAAGTTAGCTAATTTTCTGGCTTCTAAATTAAAAGGCCCACGTAATTGCTCACCAATATGTTTTTTAATAAACCCATCAAAAGCCTCTATAGGGTCAATTTGGCGAGCTTTGCATAGATAGTGGAACCAAAAATTACCAATTTTTACATGTCCAATTTCATCATTAAAAATGATATCTAGTAAGCTCACCATTTTGTCAAAGTGAGCATCTTTAAAGCGTTTTTGAATTTTAGGCGTGGCATCTAGCCCTCTGGCTTCTAGCACTCTTGGTACAAGAGCCATTCTGGCAAGTACATCATAATCAGTTTCATGAGTCATTTTCCATAAGCCATTGTGAGCATCAAAATCTCCATATTGATAACCCAGTTCAATCAAGTGATTATTAAGCAACTGAAAATGCTTTGACTCCTCAAAAGCAACCTGAATCCAATCTTGGTAGAATTGATCAGGCATTTCCCTGAATCGATAAATAGCATCTAGCGCAAGATTAACGGCATTAAATTCAATATGGCAAATTGCATGAATTGTTTTGATCATTCCAAGATCTGTTTTATTTCGCTGTGGAATAGATTGAAATCTAACCAGGTTAGGTTTACTGGGTCTGCCAGGAAACTCTACAGGTTGAATTGGATAGCTGGCTTGAAAATTGAGTCCCTGTGTATTTTTTAAAAGCTGAATTTGATCAACCCGTTCAATTTTTTCATTAATATCACCGCACATTAGTGCTTTAAAGCTAAGCTCAAAGACGTTCATATTTTCCTTGATTGATATTAGCTAAAGTCCAATCACCAATTTGAGTTCGTATAAGTCTCAGCGTTGGGAATCCAACATGTGCAGACATGCGCCTTACTTGTCGGTTCTTACCTTCACTAATTTTTATTTCCATCCAAGAAGTAGGAATATCTTTTCTAAATCTGACGGGTGGATCTCTATCCCAAATCCAGCTTGGCTCTTTAATGATTCTGGCTTTTGAAGGTTTGGTTAATCCATCTTTCAACATAACACCAAGACTTAGCTGCTCAATAGCGGCGTCATTAATTTGCCCATCCAGCTGAACTATATAGGTTTTTTCTTTATCGAATTTTGGATGTGAAATTTGGTGCTGTAGCTTGCCATCGTCGGTAAGCAGCAATAGACCTTCAGAATCTTTATCTAATCGACCTGCAGGATAGATGCCTTTAGTCTTAATATAATTGGCCAAGGTTTCGCCTTCACCACTAAATTGACATAACACTCCAAAAGGCTTGTTAAAAGCATAAAGCATTAATAAACAACCTTCGCTCTTGCAATAAAGGCTTCTAATTGAGAGTTGGCGATACTAGTAAAGATAGGAGCAATAGCCATATCAACTATTTTTGAAGAAAAACTAAAGGTAAGTGTTAACTCTATTTTGCAAGCGTTATCATTAAGTTGGGTAAATATCCAAGCACCACTTAGCTGTTTAAACATACCTTCTTTAAGATTTATGTCAATACGCTGATTTAGAGTTAGCGTATTAATGGTGGTAAAACTTTGATTAAATCCAGATTTATTAATCTCAACCGAGGCTGTAATTTGATCCTTAGTTTGCTTTAAAATGGAGGCATTTGAGCACCAGTTGAGAAATTTTGGATAATCATCAACTTGGTTGACCAATTGATACATTTGCTCAGCTGAATATGGCACAAGAGCACTTTTAGAGAGTTGATGCATGGCAAAATCCAAAAAACCTAAAGTTAGTTCAAATACGATTGTGCTCAATAAAAAAGCACGTCATGACTATTTTATCGAACAAACCTTGGAAGCTGGCGTTTCTTTAGAGGGTTGGGAAGTAAAAAGTCTAAGAGAGAACAAGGTTCAGATTAAAGAAAGCTACGTTATTTTAAAAAATAATGAGATGTTTTTGTTTGGTGCGCATATTTCTGCATTGCAAAGCGCGTCAACTCATGTGAATACTGATCCAATAAGATCAAGAAAATTACTCCTTAACCGTATAGAAATCAACCGTTTAAAAGAAAAAATTGAGCAGAAAGGCGCTACCGTCGTCCCTTTAAAAATGTATTGGAAGAAAGGCCGTGTTAAGCTAGAAATCGGCGTTGCTAAAGGAAAAAAAGACTATGACAAACGCCAAGATGCTAAAGCTAAAAACTGGAAAATAGATAAGCAAAGAACTTTAAAAGAGAATAATAAATAATCGCTTTTATTGAATCATTTTTAAGGGTAAATTTTTTTTATAAATTGTTGATATAACAGTATTTTATTGCTTATAATTAGGAAACTTTATTGAAAACAATATTAGTTATTTATGAACTACATGATTTGTTTTATTATTTCAGTAATTTTTAAATTTTTTATAATCTAAGGGGAAGAGAATGAACAAGTCAGAATTAATTGATGCAATAGCATCAGCAGCAAATATTTCAAAGGCAGATGCAGGTCGCGCACTTAACGCTACAACTAGTGCAATCACTGGCGCTATGGCAAGTGGTGATGGTGTACAGTTAACAGGTTTTGGCTCGTTTGTTGTTAGAGACCGTGCAGCACGTACTGGTCGTAACCCACAAACTGGTGCTTCGATTCAAATTAAAGCTTCTAAGGTTGCTGCATTTAAAGCAGGTAAGGCACTTAAAGATGCAGTTAATGGCTAATCGTTAGTTACTAACGTCAGAAAAGCACCTTAGGGTGCTTTTTTTATGCCTAAAGTTTGGTAAAATGCTGTTTTAATTTAAGGGGATATTTATGGAACGCACTTTATCGATTATTAAGCCAGATGCAGTCGCTAAGAATGTTATTGGTCAAATTTACACTCGCTTTGAAGATGCTGGTTTTAAAATAGTAGCGTCGAAAATGCTTCATTTAGATGATGAATTAGCAGGTGGCTTTTACGCTGTCCATAAAGACCGACCTTTTTATGATGAGCTGGTTGCATTTATGACTTCAGGACCAGTAATGGTTCAAGTGTTAGAAGCTGATAATGCCGTTGCTAAGCATCGTGAAATCATGGGTGCTACAAACCCTAAAGATGCAGCAGCCGGTACAATTCGTGCTGATTTCGCCCAGTCGTTAGATGAAAATGCAGTGCATGGTTCTGATTCTCTAGAAAATGCAGCCATTGAAATTGAATACTTTTTTGGCGCACAGGGCGTTTGTCCTAGAACACGATAATTTTTTTAAATTGGCATTAATCAAATAGTACAGTCTGTCTGCGCTATTTTTATTTATGGAAAATAAAATAAACCTTTTGAGTCTTAATCAGAAATCACTAGATGAATTCTTTGCAAAGCTGGGTGCAAAATCTTATTGTACTAAGCAATTAATGAAATGGATATATAAAGATCATGTATTTGATTTTGATCAAATGCTTAATCTGAGTAAAAAATTAAGAGAAAAACTTAAAGAAGTTGCTTGTATTGAATTTCCAAAAGTTGTTATCAAAAATCACGCATTAGATGGTGTTATAAAATGGGTCATTGAAACGGGTAGTGAAAATCACGTTGAGATGGTCTATATTCCTGAAAAAGATAGGGGCACTTTGTGCATCTCCTCTCAAGTTGGTTGCGCTTTAGCTTGTACGTTTTGTTCGACAGGCTACCAAGGCTTTAATAGAAATCTTTCCACAGCAGAAATAATTGCCCAAGTATTGATTGCTAATTTGCATTTAAATCCAGCTGGAAAGCGTATCTCTAACGTTGTTTTTATGGGTATGGGCGAACCACTACTTAATGAAGAAGCGGTTTATAGTGCTTGTGATTTATTATTAGACGATCTTTCATTTGGCTTATCTCGTCGTCGAGTGACCATTTCTAGCTCTGGTGTTGTGCCTGCTTTAGAGAGAATGAGTGAGCGAGTTCCAGTAAGTTTAGCTATTTCTTTGCATGCGGCAAATGACACTCTACGTGATGAATTGGTGCCTATTAATAAAAAATACCCTATTGAAACACTAATGAAAGCATGTGATGTATATTTAAATGCTGGCACTCAAGAGCGCCATATCTTGTTTGAGTATGTTATGTTAAAAGGTGTGAATGATTCTTCAGAGCATGCCAAGCAGCTCTCTAAACTTTTAAAAGGGGTTTCTGCTAAAGTGAATTTAATTCCTTTTAATCCTTTTCCACAATCTGATTATGAGACTTCTAGCGTTAGGACGATTGAAAGTTTTCAAAATATTTTATTCTCTAATGGTATTCGAACTATGACTAGACGAACCCGTGGTGAAGATGTAGATGCAGCTTGTGGTCAGTTGGCAGGTAAAGTGAAAGACAAAACTAAACGAGCAGATGCTAGACGGAATTGATTACTATCCTAGTAAGAAAAAACGTAAACCAAGGGTAAAAAATTGGGTTTTAATGCTGGGTTTTTTTATATTAGGTGTTTATGGGTATCAATATCTTGAATCACCGGCTGAAAAATCAAGTGCTACTAATACTTTGATTGTTATTAGCAAGGGAAAAAAGCAAGCAGAAGAAAAAGTGAATAGCGTTATAATTAAATCTAATAATATTGATCAAGTAGAAGCTGATCGCCGAGTTAAAAGCGACAAAGGCCTTGACGAACTAATTCAAACATTTAAACAGCAATGAAACCTATACATACCATCGTAAGAAGAAAGTCTAGACAAATTTTTGTTGGTAATGTTGCTGTGGGTGGTGACGCCCCAATTTCTGTACAAAGCATGACCAATACAGAAACAACAGATGTAGCTGCAACGGTTAGACAAATTAAAGCCATTGAAGAGGCTGGGGCAGATTTAGTACGTGTCTCTGTGCCAACGATGCAAGCAGCTGAAGCTTTTAAAGAAATCAAAAAGCAAGTTAATATTCCACTGATTACCGATATTCATTTTGACTACAAAATTGCACTTAAAGTAGCAGAATATGGCGCCGACTGTTTACGTATTAACCCGGGCAATATTGGCCGTGAAGATCGAGTTCGTGAAGTGGTTGCCTCAGCTAAAGATCATGGCATTCCAATTCGTATTGGTGTTAACGCTGGCTCGTTAGAAAAAGATTTACAAAAGAAATATACCGAACCCACGCCTGAAGCAATGGTTGAATCAGCATTTAGGCATATTGACATCTTAGATCGACTTAATTTTGATAATTACAAAATTTCACTTAAGGCTAGTGAAATATTTATGACAGTTTTTGCTTACAAGCAACTGGCTTCTCAAATTGATAATCCACTTCATCTTGGTATCACTGAGGCAGGCTCCCTTCGCTCTGGTACGGTCAAATCATCTGTTGGTCTAGGCTTATTGCTTGCTGAGGGAATTGGCGACACTATTCGCGTCTCCCTGGCCTCTGATCCAGTAGATGAGGTTCGTGTGGGTTTTGATATTCTTAAATCATTAGGTCTAAGGCAAAAAGGTGTTAATTTAATTGCCTGCCCATCATGTTCTCGTCAAAAATTTGACGTCGTTAAAGTAGTGAATGAATTAGAGTCACGTCTAGAAGATATTAGTGAGCCGATTGATGTTGCTGTTATTGGCTGTGTTGTGAATGGCCCGGGTGAGGCAAAAGCAGTATCCGTTGGCTTAACAGGTGGAGAGCCGAACTTAATGTATGTTGATGGAAAAACCCACAAAAAAGTAAGCAATGAGAATTTAGTTGACGCTCTAGAAGAAAAAATTAGAGCGCAACTCAAACTTGGTTTGGATAATTTATAGTTTTTTTGAGCGCCTATAGACTCGGTATCGATAAATAAACTGAATACTAAAATAGCCAATTACTGCACTGACGACTGAAACTGTTAAACAGCCCAATAAGAATGGCTGCCAAATGGTATCAAATACTTGCCAAACATATTCACGTGACATAACAAAATCAGCCTCGATCTGAACACCAAGTAGCCAAGCACCTAGTTTATAGCACCCATAATAAATAGGCGCCATGGTCAGTGGATTGGTAATCCATACCAGGGCAATAGATAAAGGCAGGTTAGCGCTAAAAATAACCGCACCTGGTGCAGCAAGTAGCATTTGAAACGGGACAGGAATAAAAGCAAAAAATAAACCAACCGCAAAAGCTTTAGAAATTGATTTTCGATTGAAATTCCACAAACTAGGATCGTGCAGGTGTTTACTAAGCCAACCTAGGCGCTTGTTATTTTTAACTTCATCAGGGTTTGGGCTATAACGCTTTAAAAGTTTTTTCATGTTTTACTAGCAGCAATAATTGCCTTAGCGTCCAAACCATATAATTCATGTAATTGAGCTTGTGTACCTTGTTCTGTAAATATATCAGGCAAACCAAGAATTTTAAGTGAAGTATTAACACCTTGTTGATGGAAAAACTCACTAACACTACTACCAGCACCACCAAGAATTGCATTATCTTCAATAGAAATAAACTGAGTATGAGTCTTAGAAAGCTCGATTAGTAGAGCCTCATCCAGTGGTTTCACGAAACGCATATCAACCACGGTTGCGTTGATCGATTCTGCCGCTTCTAGTGCGTAATCTAGCATAGTACCAAAGGCGAGTATCGCAATATCAGTGCCTTGGCGAACCACGTCAGCCTTACCAATTTGAATTTGCTCTGTACTAACGTAATCTTCGATGGCTGAAGTGCCTCTTGGGTAGCGTACACAAAATACACCTTTAGTTTCAAATGCAGTATTTAGCATTTGATACATTTGAGCTGAATTACTCGGAGACATGACAACTAAGTTTGGAATGCAACGTAGAAAACTTAAATCAAAGCTACCAGCATGAGTGGCGCCATCAGCGCCAACCAGTCCCGCTCTATCAATGGCAAAAACGACGTTTAATTCTTGTAGAGCAATGTCATGAATAAGTTGATCATAACCTCGTTGTAAAAAAGTTGAGTAAATAGCAACAACTGGTTTAAATCCTTGTACGGCTAATCCACCTGCAAAAGTAATAGCGTGTTGCTCGGCAATACCCACATCAAAATATTGATCGGGGAAGTCTTTTTCAAAAGCACTCATGCCTGAGCCGGTACACATAGCAGGGGTTATGGCAATTAAATCTGTGCTTTGTTTGGCAGTATTGTTAATCCAAGTGCCAAATACATCGCTATAGCTTGGTAATTTACTGGCTTCAGATTGAGCAGGGGCTACGCCATGAAATTTACAAGGGTCTTTTTCAGCACGCTCTAGTCCATAACCTTTCTTGGTAATAATATGCAATAAACGAGGCTTTTCTTGAAACTTCAAATTCTGTAATGTTTTAACTAATGTTGGCAGATCATGACCATCAATCGGTCCAAAATAATCAAGCCCTAATTCTTCAAACAAAGTACTCGGCAATACCATGCCTTTTAAATGCTCTTCTGAGCGTTTAGCAAACTCGTGAATCATTGGTACTTTTTCAAGAAAACCTAGTGATTTAGTTTTCATGGTCGAGTATATTTTTCCAGAGATCAGCTTGGTCAAATATTTGTTCATGGCGCCGACATTTTTAGAAATACTCATGTCATTGTCATTCAAGATTATGAGTAAATCAGCATTCGAATCACCTGCATGATTCAGCGCTTCAAAAGACATGCCACCGGTTAAGGCGCCATCACCAATCACTGCAATGGATTTTTTGGTATTTTTGTGAAGACGATTACCAATAGCAATACCTAACGCAGCACTAATCGAAGTTGAGGCATGTCCAGCACCAAAACTATCATGCTCACTTTCACTACGCTTGGTGAAGCCTGAAATGCCATCTTTTTGGCGTAAAGTCGACATTTTGTCGAGTCGACCTGTAAGAATTTTGTGAGTGTAGGCCTGATGACCTACATCAAAAACAAAGCTATCTTCAGGGGTATCAAAAACGTAATGCATGGCAATCGTCATTTCGATCGTGCCTAGATTTGGCGCTAAATGTCCGCCCGTTTTTTGGATAGTTTGAATTAGAAAGGCTCGAATCTCATCTACCAAGGACTGTAGCTGATCTAAGTCAAGCTTTTTGATATCCTGTGGTGAGTGAATTTGATCGAGCACGCGTATATAACTTTGTTGCAAAGAATGATATTATACGTGAGTGGATTTAAGATCTACCAAGAAGGGCGACGGATTTTTTGTTCAGGATCTTTTTTAATATTTTTACTTTTTATTTTAATTTTATCGTCAAAATTTCGAGCGATAAAACCAAGTTCAGGCTTTATTTCAGGCATTGGAATCCAAACTCGGTAGCCACTGCCCTTAGCAACTTTAAGCACTTCATTGTACTCAGTGAGCATTGACTCAATTTCAATATCAAAACAACCACTCGGTAAAACCACCTCAACTGAGTCACCAACGCTAAACTTATTTTTGGCTTCAATCAGCGCTTTTCCGTCTTTATAGTCTAGAATCTCACCCACTACTTGTTGCTTGTGTGAGCGAGAATAATTATCAAAATAAGTTTGTAATTCTTCAGGCTGGTGTCGGCGATAAAAGCCATCGGTATAACCACGGTTAGCCAGATTTTCTAACACGCCAAATGCTTCTGGGTTAAATTCTCGTCCAGCCACTGCATCATCAATCGCTTGGCGATACACTTGCGCTGTACGTGCTGCGTAGTAGTGTGATTTTGTGCGCCCTTCAATTTTAAGGGAATCAATCCCCATGGCGCTAAGTGTATGTACATGCTCAATAGCGCGCAGGTCTTTTGAGTTCATAATATAGGTACCGTGCTCATCTTCATAGGCAGGCATTTGCTCGCCAGGGCGACCTTCTTCTTCTAATAGTACAATTTGATCGATAGGCTTGGGTGCCTTGATTTCAATTGCTTTAATATCACCCTCAAGTGTTTCTTCTGCCTCTTTAACATCATACTTCCATCGGCAAGAGTTAGTACACGAGCCTTGATTTGGATCTCGATGGTTAAAATAACCCGAGAGTAAGCAGCGCCCTGAATACGCAATACATAAGGCACCATGTACGAATACTTCTAGCTCAATATCAGGGCACTCCTGGCGAATTTCCTTCACTTCATCGAGCGATAATTCTCGTGAGAGAATAATACGACTGATGCCTGCATTTTTCCAAAACTTTACCGCGGCATAATTAACCGCATTGGCTTGCACAGAAAGATGAATGGTTTGCTCAGGGAATTTCTCCTTTATCATCATAATTAATCCAGGATCCGCCATAATAAGCGCATCAGGTTTTAGCTCGATGACCGGTTCAATATCCTCCATGTAGGTCTTAATTTTGGCATTGTGTGGAATGATATTGGATGCAACAAAAAACTTTTTATCTGCCTCATGTGCTTCGCTAATACCTTGTTTGAGCGTGTCAAAATCAAAAGAATTGTTACGCACTCGAAGGGAATATCTAGGCTGCCCCGCATAAACAGCATCGGCACCATACGCATACGCATAGCGCATGTGCTTTAGAGATCCGGCAGGAGAGAGTAATTCAGGTCTTTTCATGTTAATTATTCCATCATTGAGCCAAATAATGCCCGTATGAATTTTTTAAGTAAGAGTGGCATTATACGGATATTAACCGTATTATTAATAGGGTTTACGACAATGTACATAACTCTATTTTTTATAGATTGAAAAATACACCTTTACTGTAAAATGGGCATCATTTGATCAGTTGCTCGTTTTTTATGTTTTCAGTTTGCGCCTTGTACCAGTTTGTTCATTTAGACGATTTTGAGGATTTTAGTAAGCCTTTGCGAGAGTTGATGGCTAAGCTTGAGATTAAAGGCACAATCTTGTTAGCGTTAGAGGGTTTGAATGGAACCGTATCAGGCACTCAAGATTCAATTAATCAATTACTAGATTTTTTAGACAAAGATGGGCGCTTTAATCAATTAGAAATTAAGTTTTCTCAAAGTAAAGAGCTACCCTTTAAGCGCCTAAAAGTAAAACTAAAAAAAGAAATTGTTACTTTGGGTGTCGCAGGGATTGATCCTAAAGAATCAGTAGGTACGTACGTATCACCACAAGACTGGAATGAGTTAATCAGTGATCCTGATGTTATTTTGATAGATACCAGAAATAACTATGAGTATGAAATTGGTAGCTTTAAAGGCGCTATCAACCCTGTTACTGAAACTTTTAGAGAGTTTCCAGAATACACTAAGAACAATTTAGAGCAATATCGAGGCAAAAAAGTAGCCATGTTTTGTACCGGCGGTATTCGCTGTGAAAAATCAACTGCTTATTTAAAAACTCAAGGCTTTGACACGGTTTATCATCTTCAGGGTGGTATTCTTAAGTACCTTGAACAAATGCCAAAAGAAGGTAGCCTATGGGAAGGTGAATGTTTTGTTTTTGATGATCGTGTCGCTGTTAAGCATAATTTAGAGCAAGGTCAATATGATCAATGCCATGCTTGTCGCTACCCAATTACTGAACAAGATAAGGCGCATGAGTATTACGAAAAAGGCGTATCTTGTCCAAGGTGTCATGGCTCTAAAAGTACAGATCAAGTAAGCCGGTATCGCGAAAGAGAAAAACAAGTTCAGCTAGCCAAAGCTAGAGGGGAAGAGCATATTGGCGATAATGCTAGCCAGGTTATTGCTGCTAAGGCCAAGAAAAAAGCACTAAAAATAACCATAAAAAATAAAAATGTTTAATCGTCAAGACATACCAAAACTCAAACAAGACTTACTTATCGAATCAAATTTGATGGGCCACAAGCTAAATTTAAAAACTCGATGGGGTGTATTTAGCCCAAGAGCGATTGATGACGGTACGGTTATGTTCATGAAATATCTTGATATTGCTGAGGACGATAAATGCCTAGATTTGGGTTGTGGTTATGGCCCTATTGGGCTTAGTGTAGCTAAATCCTGTCCTCAGGGTGAAGTGCACATGGTGGATAAAGATTTTGTGGCTGTTGAGTTGTCAAATATCAATGCCCAACTTAACCATATTAACAATGCCCAAGCTTATCTATCCGATGCATTCTCAGCTGTTGGTAAGCAGAATTATTTTGATCAAGTGATATCTAATGTCCCTGCAAAAGTTGGTAGAGAGCAGCTAAGTATTATTTTGTATGATGCGTATGATGCACTTAAACCCGGCGGTAAGATAACTTTTGTGACCATTAACGGCCTACGACATTTCATTAAAGATAACTTTAAATCAGTTTTTGGTAATTACAAAAAGCTCAAACAAGGGCAAAAATATACAATTGCTCAAGCAATTAAATCATAAAAGTATAATATACGAGTAAAATACTAGGTTTTCACACATACAAGAAAAGGAACTAATCATGGATGTAATGCAAAGAATTCAAGCTCAAGTAGATAGCTCGCCAATCGTACTTTATATGAAAGGCACTCCGCAATTTCCACAATGTGGCTTCTCAGCAACAGCTTCACAAACATTAGCTTCTACGGGTGTTGAATTTGCCTATGTAAATATTTTTGAAGACCAAGAGGTTATGCAAAACTTACCAGCTTTCCAAGATTGGCCAACTTTCCCACAAATTTACATGAACGGTCAACTTGTTGGCGGTGGCGATATTATTGTTGAAATGTCTCAAATGGGTAGCTTAAAAGCGGCCATGGAAGATGCAACGACTAAATTTAACGACAAATAATCGTTAACTAGTCATAGGTTTTGTAACCTATGACCATTATCTTGAAGCCAGCGTTTGCTGGCTTTATAGTTTGGCAAAATGCTAAATATCAATTGCCAAAAATTCTTCGAATGATTTTTATGAACACTGTGACATAGCTCATGCACAATTACATAATCAATCACTGAAATGGGTGCACCTATCAATAAATAATTAAGATTAATATTGTTCACGCTACTACAAGAGCCCCATAAAGTTTTTTGAGTTTTTAGCCGAACCTGATTGTAACTAAGCTGATAATTTTTGGCATAATATTCAAGACGCGGTAGGGCAATTTTTTTAAAAGAAGCCTTATACCAAGACAAAAATTCCTCTTTTCCACCATTATTAAGGCTGAATATTTCTCCATCAAAACTCAAGCCTTTAGCATGGACAGTATTAACGCTTAATGGGTATTCACTGCCCAAATATAAGAATTTTTCACCTTCAGTGTAATTAGGCTTTTGAGGTTTTTTTAAGCTAATAGATTTTGATTTTTTTTCAATCCAATTTGATTTTTCATCAATAAATTGCTCAATTTTTATTACAGATAATCGGTTTGGTGCCCGCACAATCAGCTCAGCATTATTATTAATTTGCAAACTTAAGGTTTTACGTTTTGATCGTATCAGTTGATAATCCATAATCGTTATTTAACCCGATAAAAGCTCAAAAAATAGCTCATTGTTAAAATTTGTGAAATTTTATAATTATTAAAATAAATTCATAAAAACTAAGCGTTTTACATCTTAAATTACCCCTATTATTGCAATTTTAGTAAATAAAAATTGATTTAATTGCTATTTTTATTGCCGTTTTCATTATTTCCTAAATTTTTATGACAAGGTATGGGTTAAAAATACATAATAATGCTAATAAATAAAACAAGCTAGCCTTATAAAATACGCTAAACTTACCTTTATTATTATTTAACGCAAGTACTATTTAGGTCTTGTATTTTGTTACTAAATTAAAACCATAACCTTGAAAAAAAACTTATGAAACTAGAATCCATAGCGTTACACGAAGGCTACAAGTCAGAAGAAACCACTAAAGCAGCTGCTGTTCCTATCTACCAAACAACCTCTTATACATTTGATGACACTCAGCATGGTGCAGATTTATTTGATCTTAAAGTGCCCGGCAATATTTACACACGCATCATGAATCCAACGACGGATGTTTTGGAGAAGCGTATAGCTGCAATGGAAGATGGTATTGGAGCTGTTTGTGTTGCTTCAGGTATGGCTGCTATTACCTATGCACTTCAATGTATCACTGAGGCGGGAGATAATTTTGTTAGCACTAGCGAGCTTTATGGCGGCACTTATAATCTGTTTGCTCATGCTTTGCCAAGACAAGGTGTCGAAGCTCGAATGGTAAAGCACAATGATTTTGAAAAATTTGAACAGTCAATTGACGAAAAAACTAAAGCCATATTTTGCGAGTCTATCGGCAACCCTGCTGGTAATGTTGTCGATATTTCTCGTTTAGCAGATATTGCACACAAGCACGGTATTCCTTTAATTGTTGACAATACTGTTGCCACTCCTTATTTGTGCCGTCCTTTCGAGCTAGGTGCAGATATCGTGGTGCATTCACTGACTAAGTATATTGGTGGTCATGGTACATCGATTGGTGGCGCCATAGTTGACTCTGGTAAATTTGATTGGGTAGCCAATAAGGAGCGTTTCCCTATACTGAATGAGCCTGATCCTGCTTATCATGGCGTTGTGTACACAGAAGCTTTAGGTGCGGCGGCTTATATAGGTCGTTGTCGTGTTGGACCACTAAGAAATACTGGCGCAGCAATATCGCCTATGAATTCTTTTCAAATTTTACAAGGCCTTGAAACGCTTGGATTGCGCATGGATCGACATTGCGAAAATGCACAAAAACTTGCTGAGTATCTTCAGCAGCATAAGAAAGTTGAATGGGTTAATTATGCGACATTGGCTGACAGTCCTTATAAAGAAAACTGCAACAAAATTACTTCTGGTAAAGCCTCCGGCATTCTAAGTTTTGGAATTACTGGTGGAATTGAGCCTGCAACTAAGTTTATTGATTCTCTTGAAATGATTTTACGTTTAGTCAATATAGGCGATGCAAAATCTCTCGCTTGTCATCCTGCTTCCACTACTCATAGGCAGCTTAACGATGAAGAGCTTGCGGCAGCAGGAGTTGGTGCTGACTTGATCAGAATTTCTGTTGGTATTGAGCACATTGATGACATTATTGCTGACGTTAGTCAGGCGCTAGATAAAGCATAAAAATAAGCTATTGTATAAATGCTTGAGCATTATAGGATAGCTATATAAGGCTTTAATCTGTTTTCAGATAAGTTGATAGTGTTACTAGTCTGAAAAAAAAGGATGAAATATGCAAGAGGCTTATGTCATTGGTAATATCACCATTAAAGATAAAGTTAAATGGGCTGAATATCGCAGTAAAGTACTTGAGACTATCAGCCCTTGGGGCGGTGAGATTGTTTTTCGAGGTCAGAAATTAAAGAACTTATCTGGAGAAACTAAGCATTTAGATAATGTCATTATTCGATTTCCCACTCAGCAAGCTTTAGACAATTGGTTTTCATCTGGCGCTTATCAAGCTTTGATACCAATTCGAGAGCTCGCAGCAGATATAGATTTAACGAGTTATCAATCAAGTATTTAGCTCTAACTTCTATGACACATTTCTTTTTAGACGTGTTTTATTGGTTAATCAACCCAAGCTCTAGCATTTTCAAACATTCTCATCCACGGGCTGCGATCAAACCAATCTTTTGGATGATGTGAATATTGCACAGCTCTAAATACACGCTCAGGATGTGGCATCATAATGGTTACTCGTCCAGAATCATTGGTTACACCAGCAGTAGCTTGCTCCGATCCATTTGGATTGTGAGGGTAGGTTTGAGTAATATCACCTTGATGATCAACATATTGCATGGCAATATTGTTGATACGGGCCTTGCCCGTATCATGAGTAAAGCTTGCGCGACCTTCTCCATGTGCAATGGCGATCGGCATGATAGAATCTTGCATATCATTTAGAAAAATAGAGTTGGTTTTACCAATCTTAACACTGGAGAAGCGCGCTTCAAATTGCTCAGAAACATTGCGATTAAAGCTTGGCCAGTTTTGTGCGCCAGGGATAATTTCGTTTAAATTAGAAATCATCTGGCAACCATTACACACACCCAATGCAAAGCTATCATCACGATTAAAAAAGGCTTCAAACTCATCTTTAGCACGAGCATTGTAAAGGATTGAGCTGGCCCAACCTCTGCCAGCGCCTAGTACATCGCCGTAGGAGAATCCGCCACAAGCTACTAAGCCTTTAAATTCATCTAAAGACAGTCTGCCTGAAAGGATGTCGCTCATGTGTACGTCAATCGCCTCAAACTGTGCCTTGTCAAAAGCGGCACCCATTTCTACTTGGCCGTTGACACCTTGCTCTCTAAGAATGGCGATTTTTGGTTTAACGTTGGTTTTGATATAAGGACTAACGATAGACTGATTAAGATCAAAATTTAGGTCTATTTTAATGCCGTCTGTTGATTGGCTGATAGCGTCAAATTCTTGTTGAGCGCACTCAGGATTGTCTCTAAGTTTGGCAATCTCGTAAGAAGTAGTTGACCAAAGCGCTTGCAAAGAGCTGCGAGGCTGGCTGTAAATGGTTTGGTTATTAGTGATAATTTCAATACTATCTGAGTTATTAAGCGTTGCAATTAAGTGGGTGCAAGACGCAATGCCTGCTGCTTTTAAAGCATCAGCAACGGCATGTTTATTTTCAGATTTAACCTGAATAACACAACCAAGCTCTTCGTTAAATAGGCTTTCAATACTGGCATCTGTGTTAATGGTAAGGCCTGTGTGTGAGGCGAATGCCATTTCTAGTAAAGTAGTGATTACACCACCATCAGAGCGATCATGATAAGCACTAATTAAACCGTCTTTGTTAAGCTGGTTAATGACGGTAAAGAAGCGCTTAAATAAGGCTGAATCGTCAAGATTTGGTGCAATATTACCAATCTGATTGAACACTTGAGCCAAGCATGAACCACCCATTCTGTTTTGGCCCAGACCTAAATCAATGAGTAATAATTCTGAATCTGTTGTTGTATCAAGTAGAGGGGTTATTTGCAATCTAACATCAGGTGTTTTAGAAAAAGCAGTAATAATTAAAGACAATGGCGAGGTGACTGATTTATCTTGCCCGCCCTCAGTCCATGAACTTTTCATGCTCATTGAGTCTTTACCAACCGGAACGGTTAAACCTAATTCAGGGCACAAATCCATGCCGACAGCCTTAACTGCTTCAAATAACTTTGCATCTTCACCAGTGTGACCTGATGCACTCATCCAGTTAGCACTTAAACTGATGTCATGAATATCTGCAACATAGCCACCCAGCATATTGGTAAGTGCCTCTCCAATGGTCATGCGCGCTGCAGAATTTGCATCACACAAAGCTAAAGGTGTTCGCTCACCGAGCGACATAATTTCACCCTTGTAACCAACATAATCGGCAATACTAATCGCGCAATCTGCCACAGGTACTTGCCATGGGCCAACAAATTGATCACGTGCAACCATACCAGTGACACTTCGATCGCCAATGGTAATTAGGAAATTTTTACTAGCAACAGTAGGAAGTTGTAAGATTCTATTGATCGCTTCATCTAGATGGATATTACTGGTATCTAGTGGATTAAGATTGATATCTTGAGTAATAGCTTCAATGCTAGTTTTTGGCGGGTTGCCAAGTAAAACTGACATCGGCATATCGATAGGGGTATCGCCAAATAACTCATCGCTCAGTACCAACTCTTGCTCTTTAGTTGACTCACCTAAAACAGCAAAAGGTGCACGCTCACGTAGACAAATATCGCTAAAAATGTCCAAACTAGAAGGTGCGATAGCTAGTACATAGCGTTCTTGAGATTCATTGCACCAGATTTCAAGGGGTGACATTTGATTGTCATCATTAGGAATATTGCGCAATTCAAAACGACCGCCACGACCTGAATCATTGACCAGTTCAGGCAGACCATTTGATAATCCACCTGCACCGATATCGTGAATAGAGATAATAGGGTTTTCATTGCCAAGGTTTGTACAGCGATCAATGACTTCTTGAGCGCGTCTTTCCATCTCAGGATTGGCACGTTGAACTGAGGCAAAGTCTAAGTCCTCACTTTGATCGCCACTCTTGATACTAGAGGCGGCGCCGCCACCAAGTCCAATAAGCATGGCGGGACCACCTAAAACAATAATTTTACTGCCAACAGGGATCTCACCTTTTTTAATGTGTTGTTCTTGAATATGGCCTAGCCCACCAGCTAGCATAATAGGCTTGTGATAGCCGCGAATATCACCTTCTGGTGTGGCTTGTTCATAGGTTCTAAAATAGCCTAAAGTATTGGGGCGACCAAACTCATTGTTAAAAGCAGCAGCGCCAATAGGGCCTTCAAGCATAATATCAAGAGCAGATACAATTTGACTAGGTTTTCCGTTGTCAATTTCCCAAGGCTGACCTGCCTTGTTGATTTTTAGATTGGAGACACTAAATCCGCATAATCCAACTTTTGGCTTAGAGCCTCGCCCAGTTGCGCCTTCGTCACGAATTTCACCACCAGAGCCTGTTGCTGCACCAGGATGCGGAGCAATGGCAGTAGGGTGATTATGAGTTTCAACTTTCATTAAGATGGCTCTATGCTCTTTAGTGGCGACGTACTTGCCATTTTTATCCGCATAAAAACGCTCACCTTCAGAGCCTGCCATTACTGCAGAGTTGTCTGAATAGACACTCAATAAACCCTCTGGATGTTTATGATAAGTGTTGCGAATCATGCTGAACAGGCTTTTTGCTTGTTCAACGCCATCAACTTTCCAATCTGCATTGAAAATTTTATGACGGCAATGCTCTGAGTTTGCTTGGGCAAACATCATTAATTCAATATCTGTAGGATTGCGTTCTAGCTTGGTAAAGCTTTGAACCAAATAATCAATCTCACCGTCAGATAAAGCTAGACCAAGTTCAATGTTAGTTTTCTCTAGTGCTGTTTTTCCTTGATTAAGGATGTCAACATTAGAAAAAGGTCGAGGCTCAAAATTATCAAAAATCGTATTTGCTTCATCCATCGAGCTTAATTCTGATTCAGTCATTTTGTCCACGACACAGGCTAGAACAGCTGATTGATTTTTAATTTTGGCATCAAAGTGGTAAACAACTGCACGCTCTATGCGCTTGATTTGAGTCATATCGCACAAATGCATAATATCAGTTGCTTTTGAAGACCAAGGGGAAATAGTGCCCAGTCTTGGGATCACGACAATACTAGATATGGCGTTATTAATGTTTAGAGGTTCGCTGTAGCTTAGTAGTTGTGTTAGTTGCTTTGTTTTGTTTTCATCAAGGTTGTCATTAAGATCTGCAAAGTGAATAAATTCTGCACCAAGAAGTTTTAATCCTGCCTGGGCTTGAGTAATTTTTAACTGTAAAGATTGAGTTTTAAAAGCGCCTAATGCGCTAATACCTTGATGAATGTGAATCATAATTGCGCCATAACCTCGTCTGAAATATCAGCATTGTGATATACCTCTTGTGTATCGTCTAAATCTTCTAGACGCTCAATGAGTTTCATAAATTTTTCTGCATCTTGAAGATTTAACTCAACACGAATAGAGGGCTCCATGGTTACTTGTGAATGGGCAGATTCTAAACCGGCATCTGCCAATGCATCTTTAACGGTAAAGAACTCTTCAGGAGAAGTAATCACGTCAATAGATCCGTCATCATTGGTAACAACGTCTTGTGCACCTGAATCAAGTGCTATCTCCATAATTTGATCTTCATCATCACCAGTGGCGAAGCTAATAAATCCTTGTTTGGTGAACAGATAAGAGACCGAACCATCAGTGCCAAGATTACCACCATGTTTGGTAAAAGCATGACGCACATCAGCAACAGTACGATTGCGATTATCAGTTAAGGTATCAACCATGATTGCAGTGCCCGCAAGGCCGTAACCTTCGTAACGCACCTCATCATAGTTTTCGCCCTCTAAGTCGCCACTACCACGTTTAACTGCGCTTTCAATAGTATCGCGCTTCATGTTTGAAGCCAGTGCTTTATCGATCACCATTCTAAGGCCTGGGTTGTTTTCAATCACACCACCACCCGCTTTAGCAGCGATGACAATTTCTTTAATCAGTTTAGTAAATACTTTGCCACGCTTAGCATCTTGTGCGCCTTTACGATGTTGAATATTGTGCCATTTACTATGTCCTGCCATGGTGTTTTCTCCAGTGAATATGAGTGTTAAATTTTACTTTTATAGGTCAACTTTATGCAGTAAAGTTGAGTAATTTTTGTATGGATTCTTTTGCTTTTTGGTTAACTGATGGATCGATTAGTATTTCGTTGTTACCGGTATTGAGCGAACTTAAGCAATTATCTAATGTGTTCATCGCCATCCATTCACAGTGGGCACAAGACTCGCAATGTGCGCCTTGGCCAGCAGTTGGGGCTTCGATAAGTGATTTATGAGGTGCCATTTCACGCATCTTATGGAAAATTCCATTATCTGTTGCGACAATAAATGTTTGCTCATCTCGATCTCGCACAGCATTAATAAGTACTGTTGTTGAGCCAACAACATCAGCTAAATCAACCACAGATTGTGGAGATTCAGGGTGTACTAAAACGCAAGCTTGAGGGTGATGTTTTTTTAAAATAGCCAATGCATCCGCTTTAAATCGCTCATGAACCACACAAGAGCCTTGCCAAATTAACATGTCAGCACCAGTTTCTTGCTGAACATAATTACCTAAGTGCTTATCAGGCGCCCAAAGAATTTTTTTGCCTTGTTCTTTAAGGTATTCAACTACTTTTAAGGCGCTACCAGAGGTAACTACCCAATCAGCTCTCGCTTTAACTTCGGCAGAAGTATTGGCATAGACTACGACAGTTCTATCAGGGTGCTGATCGCAAAATTTTGAAAATTCTTCAATCGGGCAATCAAGATCTAAAGAGCAAGTTGCATTTTTATCAAGCATTAATACAGTTTTTTCTGGAGAAAGGATTTTAGCCGTTTCCCCCATGAATTTAACACCTGCAACCACAATAGTATCAGCATCGCAGTTTTGACCAAAACGCGCCATCTCTAAAGAATCAGAAACAATACCACCCGTTTCTTCAGCTAAGGTTTGCAACTCAGCACTGACATAATAATGCGCAACTAAAACGGCATTATTGGCCGTTAGTGCTGTCTTGATTTGTTCGGTAATACTATGCACAGGTTTAATCTTTTTTAGCTAAACTCACTTGTATGCTTAATTCTCTAAGCACTTTTCTTGAAACACTGGCAGGTGCATTTGTTAATAAGCAAGCAGCTGTTTGTGTTTTAGGAAAGGCGATTACATCGCGAATTGAATCACAACCAGTCATGATCATTACCAAACGATCTAGACCAAATGCCATGCCACCATGAGGAGGGCAGCCATACTCTAGTGCATCTAATAAGAAACCAAATTTATCTTGCGCCTCTTCATCAGAAATACCTAAAAGTTTCAACACAGTATGCTGCATTTCAACCTGATGTATGCGAATTGATCCACCACCTACTTCAGAGCCGTTAATAACTAAATCATAAGCTCTAGATAATGCAGTTGGTGCAGTTTTTTCTAAAGTTTTTGTATCAACAGTTGGTGCTGTAAATGGGTGATGAATAGCACTAAGTGAGCCGTCATCATTTTGATCAAACATCGGAAAGTCGACCACCCAAATTGGCGCCCATTTTTTATCATATAAGTCTAAGTCTTTGGCCAACTGCTCACGCAAGTTGCCGAGTGCTTCATTTACAATTTTAGTTTTATCAGCACCAAAGAAAATAATATCGCCCGTCTGAGCGCCTGTTAATTTAATAATTTTAGCGGTAACTTCATCACCTAAGAATTTTAAAATAGGGGAGGCAGGACCATCTTCATTAAGTTTGATATAAGCCAAACCTTTAGCGCCATAAATACTTACGTATTTAGTGTATTTGTCAATTTGTTTACGACTAATAGAAGAGCCACCTGGTACGCGCAAAGCCGCAACACGAGAACCTTCGCTAGCAGCAGGACCAGAGAATACTTTAAAGTCTACGCCTTGCATTAGTTCATCCATGTCTGTCATTTGCATTGGAATACGCATATCAGGACGATCAACACCATAAGTATGCATCGCATCAGCGTAAGTAATACTTGGGAATTTGTCGCCTAAATCAACATCAATCACATTTTTAAACACGCCACGAGTCATTTCTTCCATCATCGCCATGATCTCATCTTCATTCATAAATGAAGCTTCAATATCAAGCTGAGTAAATTCAGGCTGACGGTCAGCACGTAAATCTTCATCTCTAAAACATTTAACGATTTGATAGTAGCGCTCAAAACCAGACATCATCAACAACTGTTTAAATAATTGTGGCGATTGAGGTAGAGCAAAAAACTCACCTGGATGAGTACGTGAAGGCACTAAGTAATCACGTGCACCTTCTGGCGTGGCTTTAGTTAGAAAAGGGGTTTCAATATCTAAAAAATCATTGTTATCCATAAACTCACGCATAAAATGCGTTACTTTAGAACGAAGACGCATGCGTTTTTGCATAGCATCGTTACGAAGATCTAGATAGCGATACTTTAATCGCACTTCTTCAGAAGTATCAGTTGCATCAATCTGAAAAGGAACTGGTTTAGAGGTATTAAGGATTTCAATATGATCAGCAACAATTTCAATATCACCTGAGGCAAGTTTTGGATTAGCTAAACCGTCAGCACGAGCAATAACTATGCCTGTAATTTTAAGTACAAACTCATTGCGAATACTTTCAGCAGTAGAAAAATCAGCGTTATCAGGGTTGATAACGACTTGAGCAATGCCACGCTTATCACGCATATCCAAGAAGATAACGCCACCATGGTCACGACGACGATTGACCCAGCCGCAAATTTCGACAGTTTGATCAATATTTTCTTTGTTTAGTTCGCCGCAATAGTTCGTTCTCATAGTTTTATCCTTTGTAAATCAGTTTGATGGTTTGCTGGGCTCTACAACGCCAGTAGAGATAATAAATTTAAATGCTTCATCCACACTCATGTCAAGTTCGATAACATCGCTTTTAGGCAGCATGATGAAAAATCCAGAGGTTGGGTTAGGAGTGGTTGGTACATAAATATTGACTAATTCCTGGCCAATTTTTTGGGCAATTTCACCTTGATAATTACCTGTCTGAAAGGCAATAGTCCACATGCCTTTGCGTGGATATTCAACTAATAGTGCTTTTTTAAAGCTGTTGCCAGAAGGGCTAAGAACCGTGTCAGAGAGTTGTTTTAAGGCGTTATAAATACCTCTAAAACCAGGAATTCTATTGAGTATTTTTTCCCAAATTTCAACCAGCTTGCGACCAATAAAGTTACTGACTAGAGCGCCAGTAACAACAATAATTAAGATAACCCAAACAATACCAGAGCCAGGAATGACACTATCAAGATGGAATAAGGCTTCGGGTAAATATTCGGGCGGCACAATATCGTTTACAAGCTCTAAAAAGAACTTAATAACAACAACACTAAGACCTAATGGAATCCAAAAAAGTAGGCCGGAAATAAAATATTTTCTTAGGTTTTTCAATGCTTAGATTGAGATGACAATAAAAACACTTATTTTAGCATAATCAACTACGAGATTAGATGTCCTCTTCGACTCTAAGTGTAAGGATTTCGTAGCCATCTTTAGTCACTAAAATTGTGTGCTCCCATTGTGCCGATAAAGAGCGATCTTTGGTGGTAACTGTCCAGCCATCAACATTGGAAGTGGCTACCTCAAAACTACCAATGTTAACCATAGGCTCAATGGTAAATGTCATGCCTTCTTCTAGAGTAGGACTATCCTCGACATGGCCATCGTCATAATGCATAACCTGAGGCTCTGTATGAAACTTAAGACCGATTCCATGGCCACAGTAATCATGCACAATTGAATAGTTGTTACTTTGAGCATGTGCACCGATAGCCTTACCAATCTCACCCAGCTTAAGACCTGGCTTAACCAGTTTAATGCCAATATACAGACACTCTTGTGCAACGCGACAAATACGTTGAGCTTTAACGCTGGCTTTTCCAATGACAAACATCTTGGATGTATCGCCATGATAGTCGTCTTTAATGACGGTGATATCAATATTAACAATATCACCTTTTTTGAGTAATTTATCTGATGGGATGCCATGACAAACCACGTTGTTAACACTAGTACAGATAGACTTTGGAAACCCATGATAGTCAAGTGGAGCAGGGATAGCGCCTTGCTCGTTAATGATGTAATCATGGCAAATTTTATCAAGCTCGTCAGTACTTATTCCAGCTTTTACATGAGGTGTAATCATGTCTAAAACATCGGCAGCCAAACGTCCAGCGACACGCATTTTTGTAATTTCATCAAAAGATTTAATATCAATAGCCATTGTCTTATTTATCCAAAGTTAATGCACGATTTTCAAGGGCTTTAATACGATCTTCAATAGGTGGATGTGACGAAAACCATGAGGCAAAACCTTTTTTATCATTAATACCAAAGGCCGCCATTTGCTCAGGAAGTGCTTCTGGCTCAACCTGTCCAAGGCGTTTTAATGCACCAATCATGTTTTGATGGCCAGCCAAGTCTGCACCGCCAGTATCAGCGACAAATTCACGTTTTCTAGAAACGTACATAACAATAGTCGAAGCTAAAATCGAAAGCACAATTTGAGCAAAAAGTGTGGTTATAAAATAACCAATACCATGTCCGCGTTGATTTTTTAGAATAACACGATCAACAAAGTGACCAATTACTCGAGAGAAGAAGATAACAAAGGTGTTTACCACGCCTTGAATAAGCGTTAGCGTTACCATATCGCCATTGGCAACGTGACTCATTTCATGACCAACAACAGCTTCTATCTCGCCCTTACTCATAGTATCAAGCAAGCCTTGAGAAACAGCCACTAAAGCTTTGTTTCTACTTGCGCCCGTAGCAAAAGCATTCAATGAAGCTGTGGGAAAAATAGCCACTTCAGGCATACGAATACCTACTATTTTTGCTTGTTTTTCAACGGTTTCAATGAGCCATTTTTCAAGGTTATTAGCAGGTGATTTAATGACCACTGCACCTGTCATGCGTTTGGCCATCCACTTGGAAATTAATAACGAAATAAAAGCGCCACCAAAGCCAAATACAGCAGAGAAAATAAGTAGAGCTTGTAAGTCAAGATCTGAGCCATTCTCCTTTAGAATTCCCTCAACACCAAGCAAGCTTAAAGTGATGCTTAACAAGACAAGAATGGCAATGTTAGTCATTAAAAATAAAAAGATTCTTTTCATAGGTACTCCTAGTTCGATGATAATTGAGTATTAGATATGGGTATTATCTAATAGATTCAAGTCTGTTGGCTTGCAATGCTCTTTACTAGAGTTTTAACTGCTCTTTTTCAGATAAGTTAATGTTAATTGATTGCTGATCGATTGGACAGTTAAAAACCAAATTAACCGCCTGTAATTGTAAGTCTTCTAGGTGGTCTTTTTTTGCATCACTATAGAGTCGATCACCAATAATTGGGAAATTAAAACCACTAAGATGCTTTCTAATTTGATGTTTTCTGCCCGTTTCAATGTGAATACTAAGTAATGTTTTTTCTTGGCTTTCTGCCAGTTTGGTAATATGACTTAATGCATGCTTGTCATCGATATCATCATCTAGACTAATTTTTTCAACTGGAAAACTCCCCGAAACTATTGCCAGATAGGTTTTTTTAATTAGTCTATCAGCAAATAGTTTTGAAAAATCTCTAGCCATAGCCTTTGAATGGGCAACTATCATCAGCCCGCTAGTTGCACGATCAAGCCTGTGTACTAAAAAGCTAGGGCGATCTAGCATCTTTTCAACCAATCGAGTTAATGAGCAATGATCTCCCCACTTTGAGCCCTGAGAAAAAATTCCAGCAGGCTTAAACCAAATGCTATAACTTTTTTTATCTAGTATTAAAGTGGGCTGAGTAGGGACTGAGGATAAAATTTCTTCATTCCAGTAAATAAAGACTTCATTACCTATTTTTAATGGTTTTTTAATGCGTCTAATTCTACTAATTTGTTTGTCTGTTTTTAGCCAAACACAGCCTTTATCCAGCGCACTTTTAAGATTTTGCTTAGATAATTCTGTTGCTTCAACCAAGGCATCAATTAAGAGCTGATTGTCGACTTTAATGGTAATTTTTCTTTCTATCACTTTTTTACTTGTATCCCTAGGTATAAATTAAAATCATACCTATGAATACAATTAACAGATTTTTATTTAAAGACTTAGATATCCGCGGCCAACATTTATCACTCATTGATACTTGGCAAGATATGATCCAAAATCGTGGCTATAGCGTACTTGTAAGGCAATTATTTGGTGAGCTTAGCGCTTTGGCTATCTTTTTGGCTAATGGCATTAAACACAAGGGCAAGCTTACCTTGCAAGTTCAAGGTAGTGGCATTGTCAGTTTATTGTTAGTTGAGGTAACCAGTGATCTTAAGATCCGCGGCATGGTTAGATCAGATAGCATTATTGAAGAGGGTGACTCTTTGGATAAAATTTTAGGCGAAGGCCAGATTGTTGCCACTTTGTACAATTCCCAAACAGACCACAGCTTTCAATCGTTAGTACCTATAAACCAAAAAGGCTTAATAGCAACTTTCGAAGATTACTTTTTTCAGTCAGAACAGTTAGAGTCTAGATTGTGGGTGAGTTCAACTCAGGAAAATCTTTGTGCTATGTTATTACAAAAAATGCCAGAGGCGGATCAGCATGATTCTGAAGGCTGGCATAGGGTTGGGACTTTATCTGACACCATTACCCAAGACGAATTAAATAGTTTGGATGCAGAGTCTTTACTGCATCGTTTATTTCATGAAGAGACTTTACAGTTATTTAATGCTGATTGGGTGGGTTATGAATGTGAGCAAAACAAAGAGCGGTTTGAAAAAATCATCTATGATTTAGGTGAACAAGATGCGCGCGACTTACTCAAAGAGCGCGGAGAAATAGCCATACATAATGAGATTTGCAATGAGCATTTATTTTTTGATGAGCAAGATATTGATCGAATTTTTGCGACTAACCCTTAAAGGATTAACAATGAAAAACATTATCTGGACCAAACCTAATTGCTCATATTGTAGCCGAGCAAAAAACATGCTGGATGAAGACGGTGTTAAATATGAGGTTCGTTTAGTCGATGAAATTAAATGGAAAAATGACGATATGCTTCGTATGGCACCTGACGAGCTTACTTACCCACAAGTATTCTTAGCGGATAAACATGTGGGTGGATGTGATGATCTTGAAGCCTATTTAATGTTGCGCGAGATGGGTATAGAAACCTAAAAATTGCTAAGCTTAAGGTGTTTATTAATAACGAGAAAAGCCACCCATTAAACCACCAAACAGCATAAACAAAAACCATAGGATTATAATCGCTGGAATTGAAGCTACCGCCCATTTAACCATGAACCATACCATTGAGAAAAATGGCATTTTAATATCTGTTACTTCTACTCTTGAATCCATAGCTTACTCCCGTTTGTGTTAGTTAATTTTTTCCAATCATTATATTCAGAAATTAACTTACTATAGTTATAAAAAAATGGAATAAGTCTTGAAATTTACTAAGGTTATTAGCCACCTTTAACTTTATTTATCCAAGATATGATATGTTCCTCTGAATTAGCAGGAGCACTGTTGTGTTGAGTGGAAATCTCAACATATTTATTCATTTCATTATTTGGAGCTAGACTATAGGCTTCTTCTGATAGACCGTTTTCTGTAAACACATCTTCACTTGTTGAAATCCATAAAACGGGTACATTTAGTTTTGGCATTACTAAGTCCATCCTTGATACGCCCTCTAGATGATGAAAACTTAAATAATTATTTGGCGTTGTCCAAATTTTGAATTTTTTACCGTGATTTTTAGTGACAAATTCAAAATCTTCATCCCCTTTACCCATATCAATTCTTTTATGAGCACGATTACTCATATTCTCTAGTATCTTGGGTTTAAAGTCTAGACTATTATTCATAGGCGTAGGCGCATCCCAACCTGGAAATCCAGGCGTAACTCCAATTACACCATTAATGCCTGAATGTTCAGAAGCATATCCAAAAGAAGCAACTGCACCAACACTATGGCCAGCGAGAAAAATATATTTATTGCCTTGACTTTTTAAATCTGAAACCTTCTCAGAAATTAAACTGTATGCATCTTGAAGACTGCCGTTATATTCTGTTTTTCCATTTTTTCCAGCCCAAGGGAAAATTGGAGTAACAACATCATATCCTTCTGACCTTAAATTAGAGGCTAGAGTACTATTTTTGCTCCATTGTGGCTGAGTTCCGATACCGTGAAGAAGAACCACCCCGACCCTATCTTCAGCAAAAGCAACCCCAATGTTGAAGGAAATAATAAAAATGAAAGTAAATAAATACTGTAAGTATTTCACAATATAACTCCATGATAAATAAAAATTTAGTATAAATGAAGTTGCTGCTTATCAAGTTATATTTGGTTCAAAATAATTATTTAATATAACCTATAATAAATTTATCAATTAAATAAGGAGAGATGAAGTGAAAAGGAGTTTTTTAATATTTATATTGGCCAGTTTAATATCTTTTAGCTCAATTGGGAAAGAGTACTACAATCTATGGCTTGAACAAGAAGTTCTAGACGAATATGCTGACAAGCCTGCTGGAGTTGTTTTGGAATTTAAAGGTGGAGATGGTAAATGGAAATGGGCTATCCCAATGATTGAGTCATATGTCAAACAAATAAGAGCTAAATATCCAAACCTTCCTATTGATGTTGTTGCTCACGGAAGTGGGATAAAATCATTAACAGAAGATAGTATATATAAGTTTAGTTCATCAACCCAAGACTCCTTGGAAAGCTTAAGCAAAGAAGGGGTCGATGTTAGTGTCTGTGGAGCTAAGTCAGCAATGATGCAAATCCCCCTAGATAGTTATGCTAAATATATTTACGTTGCTGAAAGTGCGCCACAATTAATTAGAGACTTGATAAGGCAAGACGAATATGTTCATATTCTTATTGGAGATAAGTCTTGGTAGATAAAGTCGGCGTTAAAAAAGGCGCCTAAGCACCTTTTTTAATATTCTAATTAAAGATTAGAAAGTCGCTAGTTATCATATCATTGGCAACATAACAGCTACTTGACCTTTTAAAAATTAGTCAGCTTTTAGTGCAAACTTTCCACTACCTAACAAAGCAATTACTACAGCTGCTGATAGATATAGAACTTGTAATTCAACAGCCCAAGCGCCTTGTTCTGTTAATGTGAATATTTGTTGAGAGTGCATCAAGCCAATTGCAAATAGCATATTGATAGCCATCAGCCATCCACCAATTCGAGTATACAATCCAACAATAACCATTAATGGTGCAAGTACTTCACCAATATACACTCCATTTGCGATAATCTCTGGCAGTCCAATTCCAGCTAGTGTTCCACTAATAAAACCAATGCCATTAAATTTAGCGATGCCATGAAATAGCATGGTAAATCCAACAGTTATTCTTAGTAATAATTTTGCCTGGTCATCCATATAATTCTCCTTTTTTTATTTTTTATAAAATCTTTTAAATCTACTGATGAGAACCATCACAAAAAGGCTTTCCAGCAGTTTTTCCACAACCACAAATATATAGTTGCTCATCTACATTAGCTGTATATGCTAATGGCTCAATATCACTCCCTTGATGGGTGCCATCGCAGTATGGTGGCGTACTAGTCTTGCCGCACTGGCAAATATATTTTGTTTCGTTTGCAGATATATCAACAACATAAGGCTGACCTTTAGAATTCATTACGTTTTTCATTATATTTCCTTTTTAAGTAAGAGCCAACATTATATATTGTATAAAATTGACCATTAATACTATATTTATCATTTACTATTTCCATATGACTTCTAATAAAACCATCTTATGAACGCCAAAATATTAGACGGAATGGTCATATTTACAATGGTTGTTGATAGTAATGGATTTTCTAGTGCTGCAAGACTCTCAGGCCATAGCACATCTCACTTAAGCAAGGTAATTAACCGGCTTGAATCCAGACTCGGTGTATTGTTATTAAATAGAACGACTCGAACAATAAGTCTCACCCCAGAAGGTGAATTATATTATCGCCAATGTGTAAATATTATTAATGAGGCGAAAGCAGTAGAACAGCAACTTGAAGGGCAAAGGCTAGAGCCACAAGGTAATTTAAAAATAAGCTGCCCAGTAAGTTTTGGGATATATAAATTACAGCCGTTAATATTAGAATATATGGATAAGTATCCTAAAGTTAATATAGAGCTAAATTTAGAAGGTAGGTATGTTGATATAGTTGGTGAAGGTTTTAACTTGGTGTTTCGAGGTGCAATTAAGTTAGAAGATTCAAACCTTATTAGTCGAAAAATTCACTCTTCCAAAATAGCGACGCTTGCCTCGCCAAAATATTTAGAAAAATACGGCTCTCCAGTCCACCCAAAAGATCTTAGTAAGCATAAAACAATTGGCCTTAACCATATTCCACAATACAACATTTGGCGCTATATAAGTCCCAACACAAAGAAAGAGACCAGGGCGACAATTAAAAGCCATACATTGACCAACAATGAGCAAATGGCATTAGAATTGTGCATAGCAGGTCAAGGTATCACTAGATTACCACTGTTCAACCTAAGAGAAGAAATTAAAAAAGGTGAATTGATAGAATTATTTGGTGATTATCAGCCTATTGTAATCGACGTATTTATCGTGTATCCAAGTAGACAGTATATGCCCGCTAAAGTGAAAAGTTTTATTGACTTTGTTTCAGATAGACTTAGGTAGATCGCAAGTAAATGCTAATCAATCTACACACAAATATATCTAGTATAGATATTTGTAACAAAATACTTAAAGACTCGCCATCATGATGCGTCACATACTACAATTTCATAAATTGCATCTAAATTATTTTGCGCATCAATATCACCATGATTAGCTAAAGGTTTAAATTCTTTAAGTGCGACCTTATATTCACCTTTATCAAACGCATTCATTCCATTTTGAAAGTCAGCATAAGAAATCCCAATAGAGCTAAATGATAGAAATAGAGTTAGTAATAATATCTTCATAATTACTCTCCTTCTTTAGCTTGCTTCTTGGTATTCCTAGCTGCCGAAATCATTGGATAAGAAA
>CALBNC010000090.1 GCA_937896195.1 uncultured Gammaproteobacteria bacterium | reverse complement strand
TTAAGAATGAACCAAAAATTAGTCCGATTGCAAATGCAATTAAATAGATGCCCATATGAGCCATTTTAGCTGAATAATGCTCGGTTTAATGCTACAATAAAAATTCATACAAAAAGTAAGTCATTATTTTTTTTGGGGAATGCGATGTTTGATGTTATAGAGCGATATGCTAATGAATATAAATTTTCTGATATTCATCTTAAGGAAGATCAGCCGCTAATTCTACGTATTAATGGCGAAATGACCAAGCCGAGTGAAGATGTTATATCTGCACAAGCGCTCAAAGAGTTTGCCAATGAAGCGCTTACTGAAGATCAAAGGAAACATCTTGAAGAGGTTCGTGATGTAGATTTGGCTATTGAAGTGGGTAATTATCGCTTTCGTGTTAATTTCTTTTATACCTCAAATGGCTTGTCAGCTGTTTTACGTAAAATTGATACAAAAGTACCAACAATGGAAGCGCTCACCCTTCCTTATGTTGCTCAAGATGTAGCTAATAAGCCAAGTGGGCTGGTATTGGTAACAGGGCCAACAGGCTCTGGTAAATCTACTTCATTAGCAGCAATAATTGGCAATATTAATCAAACAAGAAAAGGGCATATTCTTACTATTGAAGACCCTATTGAGTACATTCATAAATCTGATCAATGTACAGTGTCACAGCGTGAAGTTGGGCGCGATGCACAATCATTCGCCTCTGCTTTACGCGCAGCACTGCGTGAAGATCCTGATGTGATATTGGTGGGTGAAATGCGTGATCGAGAAACTATCCAACTGGCACTTACCGCTGCTGAAACAGGGCACTTGGTATTTGGTACATTGCATACTTCAGGTGCACCTAATACTGTTAATCGTATTATTGATGTATTTCCCGCAGGCCAGCAAGGTCAAGTTAGATCACAACTCTCTCAATCATTGCATATGGTGATTACCCAAAGACTATTTAGGCGTGTTGATAAAGATGGGAGAGTTGCCGCTTTTGAAGTAATGATTTGTAATGCTGCGATTAGAAATTTAATTCGTGAAGGAAAGATTCATCAAATTACAAATGCAATGCAAACTGGGCGCTCAGAAGGCATGGTTACCATGGATAAAGCAATAGAAGAATTGGTAAACACTGGCAAAATTAATGAACGTGATGCGCACTCACACTAATGCTTTTACTTTAATTGAGATTATTACCGTGGTTGCGGTAGTCGGTATTTTGGCAGCCACGTTATCGCCGAATATTGATGGCTGGATTGGAAAGTCAAAAATAAAAACAGCTGCTGATGAACTGCAGCAATACCTTGCCTTTATGAAGGGGGAGTCGTTTAGTCGGGGGGTAGCAATTAAAGCCAAAATTGATGAAGATAATAATTCTATGGCAATATATTCATCCGATGAGTTGGTAAGTAATTGTCAAAATAGTGAAATTGACTGGAATGACATGAATAATAATCTTGATTTTAAAAATGTAGAATTAATTTCAGAAGTTGATAATGATGAGCTGTGTTTTTTCCCCGATGGCAGTTCAAATGGCGGAACTCTAACACTTAAGTCAAAACACGGGGAATATGAAATTGGGATTTTGTCGGCCACTGCATTTATAGAAAGTAAAAAAATAGAAGAATGAGTATTCGAACACTAAAAGATGGATTCTCACTCATGGAAGCAGTAGTTTCTATTGCTATTGTGTCGATCGGTTTTGTGGGTATTTATTCTGTATTTGTGGTGGCTGAAAAATCGTTTGCCAAAACTTTTGAGAAAAATCGTCTTATTCTGACAGCTAGCTCAATGATTGAAGATATTGGTAGTGATCAGGCTAACATAAATGATTTTAAAGACATGAGTCTTGATAAAACTAATGATTTATATGATGATCTTGAGAAAGAAAAAAAACTTAATAAAATTAGAAGTAAATGGAAAAAAAGATTGGACAAGGCAAAGCACAATGGTACAGATGAAGCGCCAACCAGGTTAAAAGACACGTTAATAGGAGAAGACCAGCAAGACTTGCTAACCATAGAAATGGAAGGCAAGCAAGGCACGAAAGTAACGTTTCATAGATTGTTCAGGAAACAAGAAAAGTGATCATGAAAAAAATGCGATCAGCTTATACGCTTACCGAACTTTTAGTGGCTTCTGCTGTTGGCTCTATTGTAATGGCGATGGCATTTTCTTCCTTTTCGGTTATTAATCAAAAATATCAAAAATATTCAGATTTATCTAATCTTCATCGTAGCGCAACACAAGTGTTAAATATTATCACTAGAGATCTACGTATGGCCGGTTATCAAGATCTAGATACGGCTAATGGTTTGATTGCACTAGCTGTAATCACTGAAAACAATAGTAATAGCAATAGAGGTAGTGATGCAATTACTATTACTTACGATGCAGATACCCAAAAACGAATTAAAGTTAAATATTATCTAGCTTGTAAAGATCTTAATCAGTGCACTGAAAGTGAAGGGCGTTATCGTTTGTACAAAAGCAAATCATCAAAAACTAATGGCAGTAGTTGGATTGTAGATTATGAGAATCAGGCGGTTGCTGATTATATAGATGATTTGCAATTTAATTACAATATGGCAAATGGTAACAGCCAGGCAAGTGTTGACAATGCTGAGATTAAAGACTTGCGTAGTATTGATGTTTCAATCATGTTGCGTACTGCACGCAAGCACATAAAAGATGAAAACTATAGGCATGAATTAGAAGATAACGATGGATTTAACTTAGATGGTGGCTATATCAGAGAGACTTTTTCTACTACGGCTTTTACGCGTAATTTAGAACTTGGAGGTTAGAGTGAGACAGCAGCGCCAAGCAAGTATTCTTTTTATCTCTATTCTAATACTGACTGTAATGGGCGTACTGGGAGCAACAATTCTATTTCTTGCTGAAAAAGAGCGAAAAATTATAGACAGCGCCCAATCGCAATTTGACACTTTATATGCAGCAGAAGACTGCATAGAACAAGGCATGCAATGGTTAGAAAAACAAAATGTTATGGGCAAGCTGCCGCTTGCACTATTAGGCACGGAGGATTATGTCACAGTACATGAGGGCAATCTTGAGTTTGATACAACCACAGACAGTCAAAAGAATATCAAAGTTGAGTGTAGCTATATTATCAAAGAGAGAGGTGTTGGTTCAGTGGTACAAGGCAATGATATTGGCGAGGCTTATGGTTACACCAATCCAGATTTAGGCAAGCAGTTTTATTATGAAGTGCAAAGCACTGGCACATCAACTGGCAGTGCTAAAAAAGTAGTGGAGGTCAATGCAATTTATGGGCTCTAATATCAATATAATTCGTTTATTTATTGCCGCCCTGCTATTATCAATAGGGCAATGCACCTTTGCAAAGACTGATATTTATGCATCTAACGGTTATTACACTAGCACCGTTACTTGGGAAAAAAGTAAGTCGCCTTATGTTCTGCATGTAGATGTCAATATTGAAAAAAAAGGGACTTTAATAATAGAGCCAGGCGTTGAAATTCAAGGTAATAATAAGAAAATTAAAGTTGGCGGAAGATTGTGCGCTGGATATTATAAATTTGACAATAAAGAATGCAGGAATCAAACATCTGTTCATGATGATATTGCCATAAAAGATACTTATCTTGAGGCAGCAGGTACGGGTGATAGAATTATGAACCTCTCCCACCTAAATATGACTGGTGGGTCTATTACTCCAAGTAGTTATCAACGAGTTTTAACTCAAGATTTTAATCTAACGTATTCCACTCTAAGGAATACCAGTATCAATTCTCAATATGCACAAGGTAATACAACACTAGATCATAATAAGTTTGATAATAGCCAATTTTATTCTCAATCAGATGGTACTGATACTGAGGCTTGGGGTGAGCCATATGAACCCTCTGCCACTTTAACTGTTACTAACAACACTTTCGAGAATGGGAATTCACGGGTTTATGTTGGCAATCATAAATTTAATACCATTACTATAAATAACAATCAATTTAAAAATAATAGCCAAGGTGTTCATATTCAACCAGATAATATTCTTAGATATGGAAAACTCTATACAAAAAACCCTGCAGATGTTGAAATAAAAAACAATACCTTTACCAAAGATCGTAAAGGTATTTATATTCAAGCAGGTAAATTCAATGTTACGGGTAATAATTTTATTGAAAGTCCTGGAATACGATATAACGGAGTTGCATACTCTGGATCTCGTTATGAACAATATCAAAAAGGTTTTTTTGATTTTAAGATTAATAATAATTATTTTATTAAACAAAAAGGCTTGAATGGGTCTTCTGTTAATACTTATGCCATAGAGAATATTTCAGCTGTGGAGGATAATTTAGAGCTTCAAAATAATACTTTTTGCAGTAAAGACAGGGTGGCTTTAAGACTTTCTACCGATAAATCTGCCAGAATGACAGCTGGCAACAATTACTGGAACACTACTAATAAAACATCAATCCAGAGGAACATGGTATTTGATCATTTGGTGGATCTTGATGTAAATCGTACTATTAGCTACGGTATGTACAATCAAGATAGGAATCCAAATTTATCATCAGCTTTAGAATTGGCTTGCGCTGCAGAAGCCGAAGGTAGTGAGCCAGAAGATGCCCCAGCTTGCACACTGGGAGGTATGATTCTTCCGGGAACGCCAGCTTTAGATCCTGCAACTTGCTCTGTTTATAACATTATTGAAGATGTTCAGATACCAAAAGGGGTAATACTTAGGGCGAATCCAGGCGTTAAGATTGAAGGTAAATATAAAAACATTAAAGTAGAGGGTGGACTGGATTTTGTTGGGTCTAAAGACAGCAAGATCGTTATTAATAATACTTATATACAGCCAGCTGGCGATCCTGATAATCCAACTTTTATTATGAACCTCTCCCACCTAAATATGACTGGTGGGTCTATTACTCCAAGTAGTT
>CALBNC010000089.1 GCA_937896195.1 uncultured Gammaproteobacteria bacterium | reverse complement strand
TTAGTGGAGAATCACTTTAGAGTCAATAGGCCTTTTGGCACACAAAAGAGCTTTGTTAATCATTATCTGGGCGCTGAGACCACAGAGAATAAACAGCCGGTTAAACAGTCAAGTAAGCCATTTGTCTTAGATAAGCGGTTTTTTGAAGTTTATAAGTCTGCCAGTATTCATAACTACAAATCCAGCATTCCTAAGAAGTACTACGCCTTTATTGTACTTTTTATTATCTTTATTGGTTTTGTTATATCTAAAGGTATCTATGTAATAGATGCGTTTAGCTCAGGGGATGCGCTTAACTTTGGTAAAGAGCTGCAATCTGAGTTGGTGCCTGACAAACAACAGCCAGTACTCACCAATGAGCAAAGACGAGAGCGTGCTGCTACTAGATTACAAAAACCTTATTTTTATATCTTTAAGAATCAAAAGAAGTTTGAGAATCAAGGAATGATCTTGTCAACCATAGCGCCGAACATCGTTATGAACAAAACCTCAATCTTTTGTTATTGTAATAAACAACAAATTGAGATTCTTGATAATCTAATGCGTCTTATTGACACTTCTAACAATATCAAGATTGATTTTATATTGGTGTCATTTAGTAAAAAAGACTACATGGACTTCAGTCTTAAGTACACCTTCCAAAATGATTTTTTTAGTATTAGCCCATCTGCCACTTTAATACCAAATCTGTTGTTACTTGACTATCTAAAGACTGATTACAAAACCTTAACCAAAATCAATTCAACTGCCTTGGTTGAAGTAGGTCAGAGCTTTAGCTCTAACTTTGTCACCAAGTACCCAATCATCTTAAAAGATTATAAGTCTAGTAGTGTGTCCAGTGTTCGACTTAATTCAGATAACTTGGTTAAGCCAGCCTCAACATCCAAACAACAGCCCAGTGACAGAGTCGTTGGTGAAAAGATCTCTTACAACAATGTTGGCTTTGAATTTAAGGTAGCTACTCAGTATGTGGATGATCAGACCATTATTGTTAATTTAAAGCAGTCTCATTCATTCTTACAAGGATTTGTTAATGATGTGCCAGTCACAGACAAAAGAGACTTTAAAACTCAGTTCTTATTAAAGTCAGGACAGTTAGTGCCATTGTTTAATCTGTCCACCTTACTCAACTCACGATCCAAGAAAGAGACCATTCCATTTTTAAGCTACTTCTTGCCAGGCAAGGTGGATGATGACAACTCGAGTTATCAGGTGTTTTTGAGGTTTAATTTTGAGTTTG
>CALBNC010000088.1 GCA_937896195.1 uncultured Gammaproteobacteria bacterium | reverse complement strand
ATCAAGATAGTTCCATATAACACAATGATGGAAACTGCTTATGAGGACCGTACAACGCGTGATTTTTATCAAGCACTCAAAGATAAAACTGATCTTAAACAGAGCGCTATTATTGCTGAAATAAAAAAAGCTTCTCCGTCCAAAGGTGTTTTGCGTGAAGATTTTAATGTGGCTGAAATCGCTAAGAGCTACGCAAAACATGGTGCTGCTTGTTTATCAGTATTAACCGACAAGGATTTTTTTCAAGGCGATGATAAATACGTCGCTGAGGCTAGGTCAGTCGTCACATTGCCTGTATTGCGCAAAGAATTTATCATTGAGCCTTACCAAGTGTTTCAATCACGTGTTTTAGGTGCAGACTGTATTTTACTAATCGCGGCCTGTTTAGAAGATCAGCGAATGGAGGATTTATCCATGCTGGCTATTTCTTGCCATATGGATGTTTTAATTGAAGTGCACAACCTTGAAGAGCTTAAGCGCGTTCAAGAGCTTCGCTTGCCAATGGTTGGTATTAACAATCGCAACTTACGCACCTTTGACGTGACCTTACAAACAACCATTGATTTACTAGATGCCATTGATGATGACACAATCGTCATTACCGAGAGTGGCATTGTTGGTGCGCAGGATGTTAAACTGATGAAAGAACATGATATTCATGCATTTTTAGTGGGTGAAGCGTTCATGCGCCAAGACAACCCTGGCCAGGCTTTAGAAGATATTTTTGCCTAAAACGACACAAGGATACTCATAATGAACACAACAGTTAAATGGATTGATGGCATGATGATGGTGGGTGAGTCAGCTAGTGGGCACGCCATTGTTATGGATGGGCCTGAAGATCTGGGTGGTAAAAATTTAGGCATTCGACCAATGGAAATGCTTTTATTGGGTATGGGTGGTTGCACCACGATTGACGTGGTTTCCACCTTGAAAAAAATGCGCGAAGAAGTGCGCGATTGTCGTGTTGAGATATCAGCTCAGCGTGCTGACGAACATCCTAAGGTTTTTACCAAAATTCATCTGAATTTTATAATCAATGGTAGCAATCTCAATGAGAAAAAAGTAGAAAAAGCAGTAAGCTTATCAGCTGATAAATATTGCTCCGCTTCTATCATGCTGGGAAAAATGGCTGATATCACTCATGACTTTACAATCAATGAATAATGTTTGGGGCTGGATCGGCACAATCACAGGTATCACGGGCGCATTGTTTGTTGCTTTAAACTTTGAATACTCGAAGTTTGGCTATATATCATTTATGATATCCGCTATCACTTGGACTATTCAGGGCGCTAAAAATAAAGACAAATCATTAGTGTTTTTAAACTCTGTTTTTATCTGTGTTAACGGCTTAGGTATCTACCGTTGGTTTTTCTAAAGCCTTCTCTTTATTTAATATCAAGTTTTGTTATGGCACTAAGTGCTGTGACTTTTGCTGAAGATATTCAAGAAAAAATTCCTGATATTACTCAAAGCATTGAGTCTATTAATCATGATATTTTAGATCTTGAAGTAAGTTACGAGCTTAATGAAGGTAGTGTGGATATTAGCCAAGATTTGACTGACATTAACAATGCGCTGCTTTATCATGAATATCAAATTGGCACGCCAAAAACTAATAATAGCCAATGGAATGAATCTGAACAGATGATTTTAGATGCAAAAATTAAACTACAAGCCCTGCAAGAAAAAGTAAAACTTGAGGGTGATTGGGGTCAGTTGCGTTTTCGGATGATTGACTTTAGAGGGAATGATCCTGGGCAGTTAAAGCTCAGATACAACTACGGTTTTTAGAACCATCGCCTTAAAACATTTAGCGTATAATATTTTTTTCACGGAGAGTTGGCCGAGTGGTTGAAGGCGCGCCCCTGCTAAGGGTGTATAGGGTTTATCCCCTATCGAGAGTTCGAATCTCTCACTCTCCGCCATATTTACTGCGTCTTTTTCTTGCCCTATGTTAGATTTAGAAAAAGGCTCAATTACATGGTAGTACCTATGTGCAATTGTGTTTTTTAAACCCGCTTTGTGGAAGAAAAAACTTGCAATACTACTCATAAGATCGTTTTAGATTGTTTTATTAAATTAACTGCTTATTATGACTGACACACCTTTAGTAATCGCTGGCAAAACTTACAATTCGCGCTTATTGGTGGGCTCAGGAAAATACAAAGATTTAACCGAAACAAAACTCGCAACAGACGCTGCACAAGCCGATATTATTACGGTTGCAATTCGACGCACCAACATTGGCCAGGATGCAAATGAGCCTAATTTACTCGATGTTATCTCGCCAGATACTTACACCATTTTGCCAAATACAGCAGGTTGCTATACTGCTAAAGATGCAGTGCGAACTTGCCAATTGGCGCGTGAGCTTTTAGGTGGACATAACCTGGTAAAACTTGAAGTATTAGGTGATGAAAAAACTCTTTATCCTAACGTTGTTGAAACACTTGCTGCTGCTAAAACATTAGTAGACGATGGTTTTGACGTAATGGTTTACACCAGTGATGATCCAATCATTGCTAAAGAACTTGAAAATATCGGCTGTGTTGCAGTGATGCCACTTGCATCTTTGATTGGCTCTGGCCAAGGTATTGCCAACCCTGCAAACATTAAGCTTATTAAAGAGCAAGCCAATGTACCCATACTCGTTGACGCGGGTATTGGTTGTGCTTCAGATGCTGCACGCGCCATGGAACTAGGTTGTGATGGTGTATTGATGAACTCAGCGATTGCTAATGCACAAGATCCAATTTTAATGGCAAGTGCCATGAAGCACGCTGTTATCGCAGGTCGAGAGTCTTATTTAGCAGGTCGTATGATGAAAAAAGCGTTTGCTTCTGCTTCATCTCCGATGGAAAACTTAATCTAACCCATTATGGGAAATTCACTTTGGTTTATCACCCTGCTACAAGAAAAGCCATTAGCTGGCTTTGCAATTGGTTTGGTATTTTTAGCATTTATGTTTGGAGCAAAAAACTTGGTTATGTATTTATACACCAAGAAAAAAGAACGAAAATCTAAATAAAATTAATCTAAGAAATTTTCCTCTTCTTTTAATTCTACTTCTTTAGTTTCTTCTATAGGCTTTTTAGTTCTTTTTGCTGGCTTGGCGACTACTTCTAGGAAAAAAGACTCCAACCCTTCGACATCTGCTTCTGCAATCACTTTATTAATTTCAGAAACATGGATTGTGTCACTAGAAGCTTCGGTTGCACCAAAACGGCAATCAAAATCCCAAAAGTCTACATCTTCAGGTAGTTTTTTATTGCGCTCACGCTTAATGTATTTTCTAAGTTCATATTTGATGGCTTCAGCCACTCTAGTTCTTTGCTTTTTTGGGTGAGAGAAGCTGAATATTTTTTTCATAGTAAATTAGAGTTAGTCGTTTAATACGTTGAATTATACGCACTAATCATTAGCACTCTAAAATAACCTAAAATTTAGCATTGGGGATTGGATGATTGTCCACTACAAAATCAATATCTTTGTCACCTCT
>CALBNC010000087.1 GCA_937896195.1 uncultured Gammaproteobacteria bacterium | reverse complement strand
CCTACTGCATTACCAATACTTAAACCAGTATTGCCATTCATAGCAGCCAGACCCGAAACTAACATTTCTGGTGCAGAGGTACCAAAACCAAAAATTAACAAGCCGATTATTAAAGGCGATACCTTAAAGATATTGGCTATTTTGGCACCATTCTCTGTGAATTCGTCTGCGCTCCAAATTAAAAGTACAAAACCTGATAATAAGGCAATAATTGGTAGTAGAATATCTGACATATTGTTTTTCGTTTAATTTTTGTTTATTATAAAGGCCGAACCGTAAAAGATGAGTGAAACAGAATTTTTAATTGGCCGTCGCGGTTTAGATTTAATAGATGATTTTTATCCAGATGACTTGCCTAGCGAGTGGCGTTTTGACTTCTATTCAACGCTATTTAAAGCCTTGTCGTTACCCATTGATACCAAAGAAGACTTAGAGCTTATCTTTGAGGAATTAGAAGATTCCGATGAAGAGTTTGAGTTGGTATTAACCATTGAGTCTCACCAATTACTAGATATTAACACTCTAAGCACTTTACTGAGTGTTGTTGAGCCGTATCAATCCTGGTTTATTTTATCTTGTGAGTTAGATCAGCAACCGAGTGCTGAGGTGATGGCTTTGTTGGGTGCTTATCGAGTGTCATTTCAATCTGATATTCAATATGATCTTAATCTTAATAATAAACAGGCCATGGGTCAGTATCTGTATTACTCGCATCTTCCAGTTTTTAATATGCAAGGTAGTGGTGGTGTCGATAGACAGATGAGAGTGAATATTGAAAAAATAGCTGAAATTAACGCCAGAACAATACTTATTTGCAAAGATGCTGAAAGTGAAGCTTTACATAAAATTCGAGTCATTGCTGAAATTTTGGGCTATTAAGTTTTGAAAGTTTTATTAACTCGTCCACTTACTCAGGTCAAAGCGCTTGAATCTTTAATGATTGATTATACTCATCAGCCTTTGTTATTCCCAACGCTTGAGATTCAACCTATTGATGCGAGTGTTAAACGAGATCAATATGATGCAGTGATTTTTATAAGTGCCAATGCGGTTGAGCATGGATTAGAAATTTTAAAGAAAATTAAGTATTTAAATATTTTTGCAGTTGGTGCTGCTACGGCTAAAAAATTGAACGATAACCATATCGTGGTTGACGACTTCCCTAAAGAGAAAGCTTCCAGTGAGGCGCTATTAAACCTGAAATCTATGTCATGCTTGCATGGCAAAAATATCTTAATTTTTAGAGGTAAGGGTGGTCGAGAAACTCTTAGAATTGGCTTAGAAAAAAATAACAATAAAATCGAATATGCACAAGTTTATAATCGCGTGGTTTGTGAATTAAGCGAGCTACACCAACAATCATTAAAGGTATTTTTGTCTGATAAGCAGGGATTTATTAGCGTAACAAGTAATGAAAATTTGGATGGCTTAATGGTCTTAGCAAAGCAATTAAACCAGCTGGATAATTTAAAGCAATATTCAATGATTATACTAAGTGAGCGCATTCAAGAATACGCACAATCTTTTGGTTTTAAACGAACAATCGTGACACTGGATATTAGTGACCAGGCCATCGTTTCAGTATTAGAGCAAGATAATACACTTGACAATTAAAGCCAACTTGATTAATTTAGTCATCACTAAAATGATATTTTTCTGGGGAGAGAGACAATATGATTAAACTAAGTGTTTCACAGGCAGCTCGCCGATTAGGGGTTAGCCGTGCCAATATTCAAGATCAAATTAATGCAGGCAAATTGCAAACCCACGAGGGCTATGTTACAACGGATAGTATTAGATTAGCTTACCCATCTCATAGCCTACACTCAGAGCAAGAGAGTAGGCTAAAAAAGATGCAGCAAATTAAAGCTGATGCGATGTATAAGGCTGGTGCAGCTGATATTATTAAGCAAGAAAACGAACAGGCATTGATTACTATCATTGCCTCGTTAAAATCTAAACTTTATAAAGAAGAGTTGAAAAATGAGCATTATCAACTTGTTTTTTCAGAATTAGGAGAGCGTTTACAGGCGCTTGAGAGTTGTTGTCACGAGCAAGATAAACAGCCTTTAAATGAATTACAAAACTGGGTTGAGCAACAAGCTAATTAAACCTAAAGTAGATTTTTAGCCAACTGTAAAGAAGGCTGTGATTTATTCATGGTGTAGAAATGAAAATTTTTCACTCCTTGAGACTTGAGTTGATCACAAAGATTATTGACAACCTCTAAACCAAAAGCAGATAAAGATTCTAAATCGTCACCATAGGTGGCTAATCGTTTATCGATCCAACGTGGTATCTCTGCACCACACATGTTTGAAAATCTAAGTAATTGATCATGATTGGTAATCGGCATAATGCCTGGGGTAATAGGCACATCAATACCCATTTTCTGTACATCATCCACAAATCTTAAATAAGCATCAATATTATAAAAATATTGAGTAATAGCGCTATCTGCGCCAGCTTTAATTTTATTGGCAAAATGCAAAAGATCGGTATTCATATTTTTAGCTTGTGGATGCATTTCTGGATAAGCAGCCACTTCAATATGAAAATGATCATTAAACTCATGTCGAATAAATTCTACCAACTCATTGGCATAATGAAAATCACCAATATCACGAACACCAGAAGGAATATCACCTCTTAAGGCGACAATGCGATTAATGCCCACTGCTTTGTATTGATTTAAAAGAGCTAAGATATTTGATTTTTCAGAATCAATACAGGATAAGTGAGGTGCTGCTGAAACGCCATCATGAGCCTGAATGTCTAATATGGTTTCTAAGGTTGCTTCTTGCGTGGTGCCGCCTGCACCAAACGTGGTTGAGAAATAATGCGGATTAATAGACAACAATGTTTGGCGAACCTGTTTAAGATTTTGCTTGCCTTTGTCTGTTCTAGGAGGGAAAAATTCGAAACTTAATTGCATTTGTGTTTAACGGTTGCTAAAAATAGGGTAATTATAGCTTATATCAAATCATGAAAAGTAGCTCGGTTTTTGTATTAGGAAGCTTAATATTCGGGTAAAATTATTTTCATTTACTTAGTTTGAATTTAAAATTTATGTCAAAAAGCGATTACATTGAATTAGAGGGCGTTGTCAAAGAGAAGCTACCTAATACAACTTTTACTGTTGAGTTGGAGAATGGTCATAGCGTTTTGGCGCATATTTCTGGAAAAATTCGCAAACACTATATTCGTATTCTGCCAGGAGATAAGGTAACGGTTGAAATGACACCTTATGACCTAACTAAAGGTAGGATCACTTTTAGACATAAGTAAATTTTTTTTATTGCCGATGTGGTGGAATTGGTAGACACGCCGGATTCAAAATCCGGTTCCTCACGGAGTGACGGTTCGAGTCCGTCCATCGGTACCAAATTAACACAGAGAGGTAATTTATGGAACAAGCAGATCTTTTAACGCAAGCGTTAAACCTAACCATGTTCGGCATGGGGTTTGTTTTCTTGTTTTTGACATTGCTCGTCTTTGAAACCAAATTGATGTCTGTTATTGTTCAGAAGCTTGAAGCTCGGATTAAGACTGGCTCAAGCCAAGATAATAACTCAACAACTCTTGAACAAGAAATTGATGAAGAGACAAAGTTTGTTATCGAACAAGCGATCAAGATGCATAGGGGAGCATAAGGATGATGTTAAGTTATCTAAAAAATATAATGAAAAAGCCAGAAAAGGCTGTTAACAAAAAAGTTGGTATTACAGAGCTTGTCTTAAGAGATGGTCATCAGTCATTGTTTGCAACACGAATGCGAATTGATGACATGCTTCCTATTGCCGACAAACTAGATAAAATTGGGTATTGGTCTATAGAATCATGGGGCGGCGCTACATTTGATTCTTGTATTCGTTATCTGGGTGAGGATCCTTGGGATCGCATTCGTGAGATGAAAGCAGTTATGCCTAACACACCTCAGCAAATGCTTTTACGTGGCCAGAATCTTTTGGGTTATCGTCATTATAGCGATGATGTTGTGCGTAAATTTATAGACCGTTGTGCAGAAAATGGTGTTGGTGTATTCAGAATTTTTGACGCCATGAACGACGTTAGAAATTTGAAAACAGCTATTGATCAGGCAGTTAAATTAAATCAACATGCCCAAGGTACAATGTCTTATACCCTTAGTCCTGTTCACAATACCCAAACTTGGCTAGATATGGCTAAGCGAATCGAAGATATGGGTGCGCACTCATTGTGTATTAAAGATATGGCCGGTTTATTGCAGCCATATGTTGCTTATGATTTAGTTAAGCAATTAAAAGAGACGATTGACATTCCCATTCAACTTCATGCGCACGCAACTACTGGATTATCAACAGCCACTATTGTTAAATCTGTTGAAGCTGGCATTGATCGAGTTGATACTTCTATTGGTTCAATGAGTATGACTTATGGTCATTCTGCTACCAACTCGGTGGTGTCTATTTTGGAAAATAGCCCTAGAAAAACTGGATTAGATTTAGAAAAATTAGAAGAAATTGATGCATACTTTAGGCCGGTTCGTCGTAAATATGCGAAGTTTGAAGGCTCGTTAAGAGGTGTTGATGCGCGTATTTTATTGGCTCAAGTGCCAGGTGGCATGTTGACCAACATGGAAAGCCAATTACGTGAGCAAAATGCTGCTGACAAAATGAGTGAAGTATTAGCAGAAATCCCTAGAGTAAGAAAAGATTTGGGTTATATTCCTTTAGTTACACCAACTTCTCAAATTGTAGGTACTCAATCAGTGCTGAACGTATTAACAGGCGAGCGCTACAAAACGATTACTAAGGAATCGGCTGGCATACTTAAAGGCGAATATGGTGCGACACCTGCTCCAGTTGATCGGGCATTACAAGTTAAAATTTTAGGTGGTGCCGAACCAATTACATGCCGTCCTGCAGATAATATTGCACCAGAGATGCATATTCTTGAGCAAGAGTTTGATAAGATTGTGGCTGAAAAAGGCATTAAATTAGCAGACAATAAAATAGACGACTTAATGACTTATGCCTTGTTTCCACAAGTGGGTATTTTATTTTTAGAAAATCGTGATAATCCTGGTTTCTTTGAGCCAGCACCTCAAGAAAGTGATACTTCTACTGAATCAGATAATGAAAAAGGTACTTACACTGTTTCTTTCAAAGGCACTTCATATTCAGTTAATGTTTCTGCAGGCGGTGATATAACCTCAATGAAGGCTGCTTCGGACACTTCTACAACTCCTGCAGCTAGAACTGAGAAAGAGATTGTTAGTGAAGCTCCAGCAACTGGTGGTGAGCCAATTGGTGCACCACTTTCTGGCAATATATGGAAAGTGATGGTATCACTTAATCAAAAAATCAATGAAGGTGATGTGCTAGTAATTCTTGAGGCCATGAAGATGGAAACAGAAATTAAAGCAGCTAGAAGTGGTGTGGTAACAGAAATTAGCGTCAAAGCAGGCGACACGGTTAAAGTTGGCCAGGCTTTATTATCTTTAGCTTAATTACCCAGAGGCTATTATGGAACAATTAAATTCATTATGGTTTAATACAGGCTTATATCAAATGGTATGGGGTCAAGGCTTAATGCTATTGGTTGGCATGCTATTGTTATATTTAGCAATTGTTAAGAAGTTTGAGCCATTACTATTATTACCAATTGGCTTTGGTGCAATTTTGGCAAACATTCCTGGTGCAGGTATTGCAGAGGGTAGTGGAATCTTGCACGTTTTCTACGTGGTGGGTATTGAGTCTGGTGCATTTCCATTAATCATATTTATGGGTGTGGGCGCATTAACAGATTTTGGCCCACTTTTAGCTAATCCAAAAACATTGTTACTTGGCGCTGCTGCACAATTCGGTATTTTTGCAACATTACTAGGTGCCATGGGTCTTACTACCCTTGGTGTCTTTGATTTTAGCCTAACAGATGCTGCTGCAATTGGTATTATTGGTGGTGCAGATGGCCCGACCAGTATTTATGTTGCGAGTAAGTTAGCGCCTGAATTATTAGGCGCAATTGCGGTTGCTTCATATTCATACATGGCACTTGTGCCACTTATTCAGCCGCCAATTATGCGCGCATTAACAACAGAAAAAGAGCGCCAAATAGAAATGGTGCAATTACGTGAAGTGTCAACTGCTGAAAAGATTATTTTCCCAGTAATGCTGTTAATGTTAGTCGCCTTATTGTTGCCAGATGCAGCACCGTTATTAGGTATGTTTGCTTTTGGTAATTTAATGAAAGAATCAGGCGTAGTTGATCGTTTAAGCGACACTACTCAAAATGCCTTGATCAATATTGTTACTATATTTTTAGGCTTAGGAGTTGGTTCTAAGCTGATGGCAGATCAATTCTTGCAGCCAGAGACACTCGGTATTTTAGTATTAGGTATGATTGCTTTTGCAATCGGTACAGCAAGTGGCTTGTTAATGGCTAAAGCAATGAATCTGTTCAGTAAAAATAAAATCAATCCATTGATTGGTTCTGCCGGTGTATCTGCAGTTCCAATGGCAGCCCGTGTTTCAAACAAGGTAGGTCTTGAGTATAATCCACATAACTTTTTACTGATGCATGCTATGGGTCCTAATGTTGCTGGTGTTATTGGATCAGCAATTGCTGCCGGTATTATGATCCAGCTA
>CALBNC010000086.1 GCA_937896195.1 uncultured Gammaproteobacteria bacterium | reverse complement strand
GCACCCAACTGGTAATCTTAGAACGTGAATAATCAGGCAGCATGGTGGCTAAAGCACTATCAATGCGCTGGCCAATAAGACGATTTGGAATAACAATGTTTAATAAATTCATGCGATAATTTTACCCTTAAGAGTGCTTCCAGCAAAAACAATAAACACTGGCATTTCTAAATTGATTTTATACGTGAGTATTTTTTATTCCTATAAGGTAAATGTTTTAAATACGAGAGTGCGTAGTAATTCTACGCAAGCGAGTATTTTTCAATATTTAACACAATAGGGGTGAAAAAGACGAAACGTAGAAAAGTAATTTGGCGTCGCGTAAGAGATTTGAACTCCTGTTACCAGGATGAAATCCTGGGGTCCTGGGCCGGACTAGACGAACGCGACAAAGCTATTTTAGTTGAGAATAGTACACACAGCGCTTGAATATTTTTAATAGACGAAAAAAAACGGCTTGATTTTATAATCAAGCCGTTTAAGAGTATGGCATCGCCTAGGAGAATCGAACTCCTCTTACCAGGATGAAAACCTGGGGTCCTAACCGATAGACGAAGGCGACATAACATTTCTACTACTTCTGGTGGAGCTAAGCGGGATCGAACCGCTGACCCCGTCGCTGCCAGCGACGTGCTCTCCCAGCTGAGCTATAGCCCCAAAATTTGGTTCGTAGCAAAAGAGGTAAATTATAATGCTGAAGTTAAATTAGTCAAGCTATTATTGGTAAAATAATTGTATGAAACTACAAACCTTTAAAGAAAAAACCTACTCACTTGATATTATGTATCACCTGGGTACTTACGAAAACTCTATTCACTTTATTTTTGATCACGATAGTAAAACTTGTGCCATTATTGATCCCGCTTGGCATGCTGATCTTTTTATCAACTATGCTAAAGATAAAGGCTATAAGATTACTGATATTTGGCTAACCCACTGGCATGGAGATCATACTAATGCAGCTGATGAAATTGCACAAAAGACTGGCGCCAAAATCACTGCTGGCATTAATGAACTACCGTATTTAGATATTAAGAATGATTTATCGACTGTTAATGACGACGATATCATTAGCCTTGGAGGCACGACTGCAAGAGTTATCAATACGCCTGGGCATACGGCTGGTGGTATTTGCTATTTATTAGAGGGTCATATTATTGCGGGTGATACATTGTTTGTTTATGGTGCTGGCCACTGTAGCCTTCCAGGTGCAAGTATTA
>CALBNC010000085.1 GCA_937896195.1 uncultured Gammaproteobacteria bacterium | reverse complement strand
AATTTTTTCACAATGTTGATGAACTGCTTATTTTGGTCATTATCACCTACCGTTACTCTCAAGCAATTGGTTAATTTAGGTGCGCCACTTAAGTTTTTAATGAGTATGCCATTAGCCTTTAAATAGTCAAACAGCGCTTGTGCTTTTGGTGCTTTAAATAAAATAAAATTGGCTTGTGATGGATAAACCAGCAAACCTTCAATTTGTTTCAGTGCGTCTGATAAGATTTGACGTTGCTCAATAATAATGGCTGCATTTTTATTAATCTCATCTCTCTCTTTTAATAAAAAATTAGCACTCACTTGAGTAAGAATATTAATATTGTAAGGTAATCGAAGTTTATCTAGTTCTGAGACCGTCTCTTGAGAACCGATCAATAGTCCAAGGCGTAATCCAGCAAAACCAATTTTAGATACCGTGCGCAATACCACAAGATTTGGATATTTCGCAATGTCTGATATAAAGCTATCCCCTGCATAGGCATAATATGCTTCGTCTAAAACTACTATAGCATCTGTCATATTGATAATCTTTTCAATAGCAATCCTATCAAATGTATTGCCTGTTGGATTGTTAGGATAGGCGATAAAAATAAGCTTCGGTTTATGTTTGTTGATTGATTCTAGTGTGCTGTCCAAATCAAGCTTGTAATCTTGGGTTAATGGCACACCTTGATAATTCAAACGAGTGAATTTAGCAATCATGTCATACATCACAAAACTTGGCTCAATACTCAATATAGTGTCATCAGCATCACAAGCTAACGCTAACAATTGAATTAACTCGTCAGACCCATTGCCCAATAACACGCCAAACTCTTTAGGTATATCCATTAAATCTCTAAGAGTTTGGTTTAATTCCTCAGCACTTGGACTTGGGTAGCGATTAAGCTGTGCATCGGCTAAATAAGCCAAATATTGGCCGATAAGTTCATCAGGCAATGCAAAGGGTGACTCCATGGCATCAAGCTTTATAAGGTTGTCAGAACTTGGCACATGATAAGCGTTAATTTCTTGAATGTCGGCTCTTAGCCAATTGTGTATAAAACTCATGTTAAGGACTTATTCTATTTGGATGATATTGCATTTTACCTATTCGCTTGGCATTTAACAAAGTTTGATACGTGTAGTCTAGTGCCCGCTTAACAGCAACATCTACATCTAGTTTAGCAGCAATTAGTACGCCAATTGCACTGGCCAATGTACAGCCAGATCCATGATATTCACCAGGTAGCTTATGGTATGAAAAACGCTCATATAGCTCACCTTGATGATATAGGCGATGTTCAATCAGGTGCTCAGATGACTCTGTGGTTGTTAGTAAGACCCATTCACATGGTAAGGATTTAACAGCCTCTTGTTCAGATAAATTAGGCGCTAATTTTTCTAATTCAAAAACATTAGGAGTTAAGAAAAAAACCTTAGGAAGTAGCTCTAGTTTAAGTGCATCAATAGACTTTTGCACTAACAACTCATCATTAGTACTAGCCTTAATAATAGGATCAAGAATTACTGTATGGCTTTTAGTTAACCAATTAGTTATTGCTGTTATTTGCTCAACAGATGACAATAATCCAATTTTTACAACATTGATATCAATATCTTCTGTTAAAGCATTTAACTGTTTAATAATTAACTGATGATCAACCGGCTGCACTTCACTCACACACTGTGTATTTTGAACAGTTAGTGATGTTACGATAGGTAATGGCGTTGCGCCAAATTGATTAATTGTCTCAATATCAGCAGCAATGCCCGCCCCTCCGCAAGGGTCTAAACCTGATAAAACCAAAACACGATCAAGCACAGATGTTATTTGGACTCTTTTGCAATTAAATAATCAGCCACTTTAAACATCTCTAACTCTCCGCCTGCATGAGAAGCATCCGTCCAGTACTTACCATTAATCACTAAAGCTGGAACGCCAGAAGTATGGTATTTCACCGTATTGAGTTTTGATTTATTCACTTTAATGCGAACTGAGAAAGATTTAAAAGCACTATTGGCGACATCATTATCGACACCATGCTCAACTAGCCATTCAACAAAATCTTCCTGATCAATAAAAGCCCTCTTTTGTAAATGAATAGCTTCAAATAGCTGACTATGCAAACGATCAACTTCATCTAACTGCTCTAGTACATAGTAAAAAATAGCGCCATTAATCCAACGATCTGAAAAAACAGCAGGCTGACGAATAAAGGTCGTATTATTAGGTAATTTTTTCACCCAATTACTCAATACAGGTTCCACATTAAAACAATGGGGGCAATAATACCAAAACAGTTCTCTAACCTCTACCTTATCCGCTACTGTCGTTTTAACAGGCTTATCAAGCGCAATATAATGCTTGCCCTCTGTAAATGTTTCAGCAAAAATAGCTGAAGAAAAGCTTAATAAAATTATCGATAGAAATAGTCTGATTTGTTGCATAAATTTCTCTAAATTATGGAAGAATTTTATCAATATTATACTGCGATAACTCAAATTGGTTGTCTGTTTGGAAAGACTGCCAAAGTTGTTGATAGGTTTGTTTTGTTAATGGGTGAGTTTCACCACCACTTAACTGTGCCAAGGGTGCTAGTACAAAAGCATATTTTAAAATATCATCTCTAGGTAAGTTCATCTCTTGATCAACAATATCATCATAAGTCACTAAGTCTAGATCTATCAGTCGAGAAGAGAACTTAGGTTGGGAGCGGTCTCGACCAAACTTTTTTTCGATATCTTTTAACACTGCATTAACATCTCCAATATTGAGCTGAGTAGTTGCACTCAAACCAAGATTGTAAAAGTTATCCCCTTCAAACCCTTCAGCAGGTGACTCAAAAATATCGGAAATTTTAATATTAGAAAAATTTAGCCTTAAAAAATCAAGGGCACCAGAAATATTAACCTCTCGATTCTGATTGGAGCCAATATTAATATGAATATTAGCCATTTTTACGTCTATTAACGACTACTCCAACACCTTGTGCACCGGTAACTGCCTTGCCTTTATTTAAAGTTAGCTTAACCTGCTCAACATTAAACTCACCCAAGATAATTTCACAAATTCTCTCAGCGAGTGTCTCTACTAATTGAAACTCACTATTTTTGACAAAATTAATTAATCGCTTAGAAACAGCTTTGTAATCAAGTGTTTGATCAATATGGTCAGTTTGACTAGCAGGGAAAATATCAAAACCCATTTCAATATCTAGGGTTATATCTTGGCGAATTTCACGCTCCCAATCGTAAATACCAATGACGCAATCAATTTTTAATCCTTGTATAAATACTATATCCATGCTTAAATTAATCTTTAAATATTAATATTAAAAATTATATGCTACCTCTGCTCATCATTTTTGCTTATCTAATCGCCTCAATTTCTATGGCTATTATTATCTGTAAAATTCTCAATCTACCTGATCCAAGAACTCAAGGCTCTAATAACCCTGGTGCTACTAATGTACTTAGAATTGGTGGCAAAAAAGCAGCAGCTGCAACACTGATTGGTGATGGCTTAAAAGGCTTTATTCCAGTTGCTTTAGGTCACTATCTAGGATTTGGCGCTCAAGAGTTAGTATTGATTGCACTAAGCGCTTTTTTAGGACATGTTTATCCTATATTTTTCGGCTTTAAAGGGGGTAAGGGGGTCGCTACCTTTATTGGTAGCTTGTTAGCGCTTAATTATTTTGCTGGCTTGGCGTTTATTGCAACTTGGTTGTTTGTTGCTAAAGTACTCAAAATTTCATCACTATCAGCGCTCATTGCTACTTTTTTAACACCTTTATTTTTCTACTTGTTAACTAAGGAGTTAGAGGCAACTTACATACTCGCACTGATTTGTATTTGGATTTTTTACACGCATAGAAGTAATATTAAGCGCATACTATCTGGAGAAGAAGGCTCAATCAAGTCTTAATATTAACACCTTTTTTGAGTAGATAAAAAGCAACAATAGCGAGCACCATAATCATGGTTGTTAGCACTAACATTGACACTAAAAGATCTGTCGTTGAACTGCCCAAAAATCCCATTCTAAAGCTATCTACCATATAGTATATTGGGTTAAATTTACTCAAGGTTTGCCAAAATTCAGGCAAAATTTCAACACTATAGAATATACCACCTAAATAAGTCATTGGCATCAGGATAAACGTTGGAACGATGGAGATATCGTCAAATGACTTAGCAAAAACAGCGTTAATAAATCCTGCTAATGAAAACAAAATAGCTGTTAGTAAAAATGTCATCAATACAATCCAAATATTGTATATCTGAAGCTCGACGAAAAAAGATACCGCAATAAAAACACCAAGCCCTACGACGAATCCACGGACTATCCCGCCTGAGATATAACCTAGTAAGATGACCCAATAAGACACAGGCGAAATTAATAATTCTTCAATGCTGTTATTAAATTTAGCCAAAAAGAATGAGGAAACTGTATTGGCATAAGAATTTTGAATAACTGTCATCAAAATAATACCTGGAATAATAAAATGTAAATAATCTACACCTTGCATATCACCGATACGTTCACCCATTAAGCCGCCAAAAATAAGCAAATAAAGAGAAGTGGTAATAACGGGAGGGAAAATAGTTTGCACCCAAATTCGGGTAAATCGCAATATTTCTTTAACAACAATTGTTTTGTAAGCAATCCACATATTAACCAGCCTTTGATGTTAAGCGCAAAAATAAAGTTTCTAAGCGATTTTGCGCACTTCTAACATGTTCAATTTCAATTTTATTTTCACTTAAGGCGATCAATGCTTGGCTTATATTTACGTCATTCAAGCTCACTTGTATTGAATAAGCATCTAAACGCTCTATTTTAAAATCAAGCGTTGGTAAGATATTTGGCAACTGCTCAATACTTTCTAAGATTAGCACTTGTTGAGAAACCCTAGCAAGAAGCTTTTTCATACTAGTCTGCTCAACAATTTTTCCTTTATCTAAAATGGCAATATTACGACACAAAGACTCAGCTTCTTCTAAGTAGTGAGTGGTCAGAATAATAGTCATACCTTGATCATTTAGCTCTCGTAAAAATTTCCACATTGAACGGCGTATCTCAACATCAACACCCGCACTAGGCTCGTCTAGAATAAGGATTTTTGGTTGGTGAATTAAAGCTCTTGCCAGCATTAAGCGTCGCTTCATGCCACCCGATAAAGATTTCGCCATATCTAGACGCTTATCCCAAAGCTCCATTCGCTTTAATAAAATTTTAGCTTGAGCTTTAGCACTAGAACGATCAATGCCATAATAACCAGCTTGATTGACTAAAATTTCTTCAACAGGCTCAAATGGATTAAAGTTAAACTCTTGTGGCATTAGGCCAATCATTCGTTTCACTTCATTAAGGTGTTTGGACTGATCCTTGCCCAGCACTAGAACTTCACCCGAAGTCTTATTCAGCAAAGAGCAAATGATACCAATCATGGTAGTTTTTCCTGCTCCATTACTGCCCAATAATGCAAAAAAATCTCCCTGTTCCACACTTAAATTAACGCTTGATAATGCCTTCATATTGTTGGCATAAGTTTTTGTTAAATTAGAAATTGATAACGCTTGAAGCATGCAATATTGGTCCAATAAAAAAATACAAAAAATTCAATCAGGTAAATGATTAAAAGTATTTTAACATTTATTCCCTTTTACTGACTATTTTTGCGATAATTATCACCTTTAAATGAGTGATAAAATTTACATTATGTCTGCGATAAAAAATATAGAATTACCTAATATTGGTGACTTTGACGAAGTAGAGGTTATTGAGATTTTAGTGAGTGTTGGCGACAAAATTAATGCTGATGATAGCATAATAACCCTAGAAAGTGATAAGGCTTCAATGGAAATACCGACACCTAGTTCGGGTGTAGTGAGCAGTATTAATGTAAATATTGGCGACAAAATTAAACAAGGTGATGTCGTAGTTACGTTAGAAAGTGACGAAGAAGCTGAAAGAAGCATTCAATCAAATACCAAAAAAGCAGAGATATCTGAGAGTGTGTCATCCAAAATTGTCGCAGTAAATGTGCCTGATATTGGTGATTTTGACGAAGTAGAAGTGATTGAAATTTTAGTTTCTGCTGGCGATATAGTTTCTGCGGAAGATAGCATTATCACGCTAGAAAGTGATAAAGCATCCATGGAAATACCGACACCAGTTGCTGGCAAGATAATCGATATTAATGTTAACCTGGGTGACAAACTAAAATTAGGCAGTCTTATTCTTAATATTGAAACTACCAGTACTGGTTTAGTAGAGCCTACTGAAAATTCAACGCCAGTAGCCGCTTCAAAATCAGTAAACACGTCTACTTCAAAGGCGCAACCTTTAGCAGTAGCAAGACCAACGTTAGATCAATCAATTTCCACTTTACCAGCTGGAGAGTCTCATGCCTCCCCCTCTATTCGAAAATTAGCTAGAGAGCTCGGTGTTGATTTAAGTCGTGTATCTGGAACTGGCCAAAAAGGTAGAATCCTAGACCAAGATCTTAAGGCTTACGTTAAACAAATTATTACTTCTGGTGGTGGCAGTTCACTACCAAAAACACCTGTAATTGATTTTTCAAAATTTGGTGAAACGGAAACACTGGCGTTATCCAGAATCACTAGACTTGCTGGCAAACACTTAACCGCTTGTTGGTTGAATATCCCGCATGTAACTCAATTTGACGAAATTAACATCGATCAAATGGAGCTTTTTAGACAAGATCAAAAGGCTAAAGGCGTCAAGTTAACACCTTTGGTATTTATCATGAAAGCAGTTATTCAAGCACTTAAAAGTCATCCTCGTTTTAATGCCTCGTTAGATGAATCTGGCGAAAATATTATTATTAAAAAATACTTTAATTTGGGTATTGCTATGGATACGCCAAATGGCCTAGTTGTTCCTGTCATTAAAGATGTCGATAAAAAATCACTAACTGAATTAGCAAAAGAGCTGGCCCAAACCTCTGCTAAGGCGCGTGATGGCAAACTCAAACCTGGTGATATGCAAGGTGCTGGATTTACTATTTCAAGTCTAGGTGGTATTGGCGGCACACAATTTACACCTATTGTAAATTCACCAGAAGTAGCTATTCTTGGGGTATCTCGCTCTCAAACTAAGCCTATTTGGGATGGTAAAAATTTCGTCCCAACCTTAATCTTACCACTCGCCCTGTCTTATGATCATCGTGTCATTGATGGTGCCCAAGGTGGTCGATTTATGGCAGACTTAAATTCAATACTAAGTGATATTAGAGAAATTTTATTATGATTACTAAAACTCAAGTTGCTGTTATTGGATCAGGTCCGGGTGGCTATACTGCCGCATTTAGGGCTGCTGATCTTGGCAAAGAAGTAACCTTGATTGAACGCTATGATTCGCTTGGTGGTGTTTGTTTAAATGTGGGTTGTATCCCTTCAAAAGCACTATTGCATACTGCCCAAATTATTAATGAAGCAGAAGAAGCGTCACATTTAGGCGTTACTTTTAAAGAGCCGGCCATTGATCTTGATGGTGTACGTACTAACAAGGATAATGTTGTTGGTAAATTAACAGGAGGTATTAAGCTATTAGCCAAAGCAAGAAAGGTAAATGTTATTACTGGCTATGGAAAATTTATCTCTAACAATCAAATTGCTATTGATAATAGTGATGAAGTGATTGAATTTGAACAATGTATTATTGCAGCAGGCTCTAGAGTCACTAAAATTCCAAGCTTTCCATTTGATGATCCACGTGTTATGGATTCAACAGATGCACTAGAATTAAACGGAATACCAAAACGTTTACTCATAGTTGGTGGTGGTATTATTGGTCTAGAAATGGCTACTATATATGAAGCTCTAGGTAGTGAAATTACAGTTGTAGAATTATCTGATCAGCTTATTGCTAGTGCAGATAAAGATATTATCAACCCACTATTCAGACGCATTAAAAAGCGCTATGCCAATATTTTCCTAAATACTAAAGTTACTAGCATAGAAGCTTTAGATGAAGGCATTAAAGTAGGGTTTGAAGGAAAAAAAGCACCAGAATTTGACACCTTTGACAAGGTGCTAGTCTCTATTGGTCGCTCTGCAAATGGTCACCTTATTGATGCTCAAAAAGCAGGTGTCGAGGTTAATGATAGGGGTTTTATCCCTGTCGATAAACAAATGAAGACCAATGTTGAAAATATTTATGCGATTGGTGATATTGTTGGTCAGCCCATGTTGGCACACAAAGCTGTCCATGAAGCCAAGGTTGCTGCTGAAGTAATTTGTGGACATAAATCTGGCTTTGATGCTCTTACTATTCCATCTGTTGCCTACACAGACCCTGAAGTAGCCTGGACTGGTAAAACAGAAAAAGAACTTAAAACTGAAGGTGCAGACTATGAAAAAGGTGTCTTTCCTTGGGCGGCTAGTGGACGAAGCTTGAGCATTGGAAGAAGCGAAGGTGTATCAAAAGCACTATTCGACAAAAAAACGGGGCGCATTTTAGGTATGGGAATTTGTGGCACCAATGCTGGTGAGCTTATTGCCGAGCCAACTCTTGCCATTGAAATGGGGTGTAGCATGTCAGATATTGCACTTACTATTCACGCCCACCCAACCTTAAGCGAAACCACAGCTTTCGCTGTAGAAATGGCTGAAGGTACTATTACTGACCTATTACCACCAAAAAAACGATAAAAATTATGGATATCAAACAAGCTAGAAAAAACTCTATTGACAATCAAATTCGCCCTTGGGGTGGTCTAGATTATATTGCTAACAACGCTTTAAGATCTATCCCTAGAGAAAATTTTGTGCCTGATAATTATAAAAATCTTGCTTTTGCTGATATTGAAATTCCTTTAACTAATAAAGCAAAGATGCTCTCACCAAAAGTGGAGGGTCGTCTTCTTGATGCGCTCAATATTCATAAAAATGAAACTGTTTTAGAGGTTGGTACGGGTAGTGGATATTTAACGGCTGTTTTATCAAAATTATGTCATTCGGTGACTAGTATTGAAATTGATGAAACACTTAGTAATGGCGCTCAAGAAAGAATAAAAGATCTTAATATTACCAATGTGACACTAGAAATTGGTGACGCTTCAAAAGGCTGGAGAAGATCTAAAGAATTCTTTGATGTGGTTGTTATTAGCACCTCTGTACCAAAAATTACTGGTCGATTTTTTCATCTACTAAATGTAGGTGGGCGAGTTTTTGTGGTTGAGGGTACCGGCAAAGCCATGAGTGCCAAAATCATAACGAGACTTAGTGAGCACAAATGGGAAACAAAATCTTTATTTGAAACTCAGTTAGATGTCATGCAAGGTTTAGAAGTATCTGCAAAATTTAAATTTTAACTGTCTTAGTAAAACTCATTAAATCATGAATGTATTTTTTAACTTTGTTCTAAAAAAATCTATTTTAGGCTTAACCCTATTACTCTTCATAATAGGGTTTTTTGTTGCTCAAATACCAAATTTTCAGCTAGATGCTTCCTCTGACTCTTTGATCCTTGAAGGTGATAAAAATTTAGCTTTTTATCAAAATGTTAAGAAAAATTATGGATCTGATGATTATCTTGTCATCTCTTATCAGGTAACTGGAGAACTACTTAATCCACAACAATTAAGTCATTTATCTAAATTTAAAAAAGAACTCTTAGCCATTGAGCAGGTTAAGTCTGTTACCAGTATTTTAGATGTACCTTTGTTCCGTTCTCCCCCTGTATCTTTAGCTGCCTTGGCTAATGAAACTATCGCCATTGAAAATGGTAATGCCAATTTAGAGCTTGCAGCTAGAGAATTCAAAACCTCGCCTTTATATGCCAATAATTTAGTTAGTAAAGATGGCAAAACAACTGCCATTCTGGTGACTTTAAAAGATAACCCAAGATTTCAAGAGCTTCGCGAAACACGCGACCAAATGCGTGTTGAACGCATTAACAATGCACTCAATAAAGATGGACTGTCTAAGCTAAAAAGTATAGAAAGACAAGTTATGCGCAATGCTAGTATTCAAGGCGATATACAAGGTAAAACTATTGCGCAAATTCGTACTTATCTTGTCAAATATTCTGATCAAGCCAGCTTATTTTTAGGTGGCCTACCAATGATAACTACTGATATTATTGGCTATATTAGTAGTGACCTGATTGTTTTTAGTTTAGCAGTTATTGGGTTAATGACTATTATTTTGGCCATTATATTTAAAGGGTTACGTTGGGTAATTATGCCGATTACAATTAGTATTGCTGGCGCCTTAATAATGACTGGTTTACTGGCATTTTTAGAGTGGAAAGTTACCGTTATTTCTAGTAACTTTGTTTCACTATTACTCGTTATGACCCTTTCAGTGGTTATCCATCTTGTGGTTAGATATCGAGAATTGTCTCAACTCAATCCTGACCTTGATTCATCGCAACTCATCAAAGATACATTGTCTCAAATGTTTATACCTTGTTTGTTCACTACCTTAACAACCTTTGCAGCATTTAGCTCACTATTAATCAGTGGTATTCGCCCTGTAATTGACTTTGGCTGGATGATGTCAATTGGTGTTACGATTGCACTAGTGTTATCATTTTTGGCATTCCCAATGATTATGTCTCTTTTGCCAAAAGCTAAAATCGCGATACATAAAACAGAGTTTAGTTTCACTACCTCATTGGCTAAATTTGTTGAGCGCTTTGGTAATCATTTGCTAGTAGCTTTGGTTGTTTTAGTTATAGTCTCAGGTTTTGGTATTAATAAACTAAGTGTTGAAAACAGATTTATTGATTACTTTAAGCAGAGCACTGAAATCAACCAAGGGCTAACCCTAATTGACCAAGAATTGGGTGGAACAATTCCTTTGGAAATCATTTTTGAAGATTTGGCAGAAGACTACTGGTTTGATGAAGACTTGCGTGCAGAGGTGCACGAAATTCATGATTACCTTGATTCGCTAGACGAAACTGGAAAAGTACTTTCTATCGATACACTCATGAGTATCTTAACTGAGGCAAATGATGGGCAAGCTTTAAATGGATTTTTCTTAAACATTGTCCGTGGACAAATTCCAAATTCTGCCAAACAGCATGTATTAGACCCTTATATCTCAGAAGATAATGGGCAACTTCGTATGGTTATTCGTATCCGTGAATCCAACAAGGAACTAGAGCGTGGCAAGCTTATTGAAAAAATTAATCATCATATCTCTGATAAATTAGGCTTTAAGCCAGAAAGTTTTCGCCTAAGCGGCATGTTAGTGCTTTACAATAATATGTTGCAAAGTTTATTTGATTCTCAAATCAAAACCATTGCTGTTGTATTTGGTATGATTTTTATTATGTTTTTGTTTATTTTTAAGTCAATTAGCTTATCTATTCTCGCATTAATTCCAAATACACTACCCTCTTTACTTATTTTGGGCATTATGGGTTGGATGGGTATTCCATTAGATTTAATGACGATTACCATTTCAGCAATTGCTATTGGTATTGGTGTAGATAACGCCATTCATTATATTCATCGATTTAAGTCTGAATTTCAAAAAGATAGTGACTATACGAAAACCATGTATCGATCGCATGCTAGTATTGGCTTGGCCATGTTCTACACCTCGATCACCGTGGCACTTGGATTTTTAATCTTTGCTTTATCTAATTTTATTCCAAGTATTTATTTTGGTGTCTTTACAGCAATTGCTATGTTGAGCGCATTACTAGCAAACTTAACACTGTTGCCAAAATTGATCTTAATAGTGAAACCAAAAATTTAAACCCCTTTCGTTAACATGCCTAAGCAAGCAACATACAGCAGTCCACATGAACAACATCAATTTGACATTTTAATTATTGGCACTGGCAGTGCTGGGTTAATGAGTGCTCTTCAACTTTCAAGACACTTGTCTGTTGCACTAATCGCTAAAGATGAAGCCTTAGAGGGAAGCTCATTTTATGCCCAGGGTGGTATTTCAGCTGTATTAGATGCACATGATAATTTTGAAGTGCATGTTGCAGATACACTTTCTGCTGCTGCTGGATTAGCTGATGAAGCAGCTGTGAAATTTATGGTTAAAAATGCACCGGCTGCGATTTCTTCTTTGGAATCCTCGGGTGTTCGATTTACCAAAGACAGTAACAATTACCACCTCACTACTGAGGGTGGCCATACCAATAGACGTGTGGCTCATGTTGCAGATAAAACAGGGCAATCTATTCAGGTAAATCTCTTGAATAATGTCAAGCAGTGTAAAAACATCACTTTATTTGAAAACTACATTGCGATCGATTTACTCATCAAAGATGGTCAATGTTCTGGCGCCTACATTCTTAACAAAAGCACTCATCAAGTTGAGAGTTTTGTGGCTTATAAAACTATACTAGCTACAGGTGGCGCTTCTAAAGTTTATCTGTATACCTCCAATCCTGACACCTCAACCGGAGACGGTATCGCTATGGCAAGTCGTGCAGGTTGTCATATTATGAATATGGAATTTGCTCAGTTTCACCCTACTTGTCTTTACCATCCGCATGCAAAATCCTTTTTGATCTCAGAGGCCATTCGAGGAGAGGGTGGCAAGCTTCACTTGCCTAATGGTGAAACGTTTATGCACAAATATGATGAACGTGGTGAACTTGCACCCAGAGATATTGTTGCTAGAGCGATCGACTCTGAAATGAAGTCTGGTGGCTTAGATTGTGTTTATTTAGACATCTCATTCAAAGGTGAGAACTGGATTAAAAAACACTTTCCTACTATTTATAATAAGTGTCAAACATTCGGTATAGATATATCAAAAACTTCTATGCCTGTTGTTCCAGCAGCTCATTACACTTGTGGTGGTATCGATACTGATTTGAAAGGTTTAACTAATATTAGCAACTTATATGCTATTGGTGAAGTTGCCCATACGGGCGTACATGGCGCTAATCGCATGGCGAGCAATTCATTATTAGAATGTATCGTATTTGCAAAGTCTTGCGCTCAAGATATCAACCAACAAGTATTAGCACCACCTCATTGTAAATTTGATCCTTGGGATGCTTCTCGAGTAGCGCCCTCTAAAGAGAAGGTAGTTGTTACTCATTTATGGGATGAAGTTCGCTTAATTATGTGGAATTTTGTTGGCATTGTTCGCTCTGATAGGCGCCTTAACTATGCCCAGCATCGACTTGAACAAATTGAAAAAGAAGTTGATGAATATTACAGCTTATATCTCATTTCTAGTGATTTGGTTGAGCTAAGAAACTTAGTAAGAACCGCTCAAATTATTATTAAATCTGCACTTTCCAGAAAAGAGAGTCGAGGACTTCACTATAACGAAGATCATCCTAATCAATCTGATAGTATAAAAAACACTATAATATAATCATGTTACTATCCATTCTACATTATCCAGATAAGCGCCTCAGAACTAAGGCTGTGCCTATTGAAAAAGTTAATAACGCTATTCGTTCATTGATTAAAGATATGTTTAGCACTATGTATGCTGCTCCCGGAATTGGACTGGCAGCAACCCAAGTCAACCACCATATTCGATTAATCGTAATAGACACCTCAGAAGATCAAACACAGCCTTTATGTCTCATCAATCCTGAAATTATTGAAAAAGATGGGGAACTTGAGTGGGATGAAGGTTGCCTATCAGTGCCTGATTACTATGAATGTGTAACACGTGCAAATCATATTAAAGTGAGAGCACTCAATGAGCAAGGTGAGACGTTTGAGCTAGAAGCTCAAGATATTTTGGGTGTTTGCATTCAACATGAAATTGACCATTTAGACGGTATTTTGTTTGTAGATCACCTATCCAAACTCAAGCAAAAACGCCTGCTTGAAAAAACCAAAAAAGCTCAAAAGTAAATCACTTGTGTCAATTCAGATTGGTCCTTATAAACTTGATTCAATAGCATTATTAGCGCCTATGGCTGGCACTAGTGACAAACCTTTTAGAATGCTATGTAAATCTTTGGGTGCAGGGCTCACCACCTCAGAAATGGTAGTCATACAAGAACACCTACTTAAAACCAATAAAACTAAATATCGCCTAGATTTTAAAGGTGAAAAAGAACCGATCAGCATTCAAATAGCAGGATCAGAAGCTCAGGAATTAGCTCATGCTGCACAAAGAGCAGTTGATTTTGGTGCAGATATTATTGATATTAATATGGGCTGCCCTGCTAAAAAAGTCTGTAATAAAGCCTCTGGATCAGCCCTAATGCAAGACGAGGTACTTGTTAAAGATATTCTCGAATCAGTCGTATCGGCTGTAGATATTCCTGTGACCTTAAAAATGCGAACAGGTTGGGATATTGATAACAAAAATGCACCAACCATTGCACAAATTGCAGAACAAGCCGGCATTCAAATGCTAAGTGTACATGGGCGCACTAAGGCAGATAAATATAATGGCATGGCGGAATATGACACCATCAAATCTGTTGTTAATCAAGTCCAAATCCCTGTCATTGCTAATGGGGATATTACCAATGCTAACAAAGCACAACAAGTATTAGATTATACCAATGCCTCAGGTGTCATGATTGGACGAGCAGCTCAAGGCAATCCTTGGATATTTTCTGAGATCAACCACTATCTTGATACCCAGAAAACATTCAATCCAATCCCACTTGAAGAGCAAAAATCTACTATACTTAAGCATATTCACCAAATTCATGCTTTTTATGGTGATTTTTTGGGATTGAGGCTCGCCAGAAAGCACATTCTTTGGTATGCTACGCACCTTGATAAAAACCACATGCAGAAATTTTGGCAAACGATTAACAAAGTTACTGATCGTGAGCAACAATTCAAACTTTTTGAAAACTACTTAAACCAATTATGAGTCCTACAGATTTACCAGCCTGCATCAATGCAAAATTAACTCGCTACTTCGAGCAACTTGATGGTGAGCAAGCATCTGGCGTTCATAAAATGGTTATGAATGAAGTGGAGTCTGTTGTTATAAAATTTATTTTAGAGTTAGTCAATAATAACCAGAGTGAAGCTTCTCGCATATTAGGCGTCAATCGTGGCACACTTAAGAAAAAAATCGAATTCTATAAGCTCTAAAACTCTATAATAACCTTTGTAACTTAACTCCCATACCTCAAAGGAACAAAATGTCTATACAGCGCGCTTTAATTAGTGTTTCAGATAAAACTGGTATTCTTGAACTTGCTCAAGTATTGGTCAGTAAAAATATTGAAATTCTCTCAACAGGTGGTACTGCTAAATTATTGGCTGAACAAGGTATTCCTGTCATCGAAGTGTCTGACTATACTGGTTTTCCAGAGATGATGGCAGGACGTGTAAAAACTCTTAATCCAAAAATTCATGGCGGCATCTTAGCGCGTCGAGGTCTTGATGAAGAAGTGATGATGCAGAATGATATCAATCCAATTGATCTGGTGGTTGTTAACCTCTACCCTTTTCAAGCAACGATTGCTAATCCAGATTGCACACTGGAAGATGCGATTGAAAATATTGACATTGGCGGTCCAGCGATGTTGCGCTCTAGTGCTAAAAATCATGCATCAGTGACGGTCGTTGTGGATGCTTCAGATTACCAAACTGTCATGGATGAAATTACTGCCAATGGCAACACAACCCTTGAAACCAGAACCAAACTAGCGCTTAAAACTTTTGAGCATACTGCACAATATGACGGCGCTATCGCTAACTACCTTGGCAAAGAGCAAGATGGATTTTCAAATACAATTAATCTGCAGTTTCACAAAACTCAATCTATGCGCTACGGTGAAAACCCACATCAAAATGCCGCTTTTTATGTAGAGAAAAATATTACTGAAACCTGTGTTGCATCAAGCACACAATTCCAAGGTAAAGAAATGTCATACAACAACATGGCTGATGCAGATGCAGCGCTAGAATGTGTTCGCAGTTTTAATGCACCAGCCTGTGTTATTGTTAAACATGCAAACCCTTGTGGAGTTGCCCTTAGAGACAATATTCATGATGCTTATTTAGATGCCTTTAAAACAGATCCTACCTCTGCTTTTGGCGGCATTATTGCTTTTAATCGCCCTTTGGATAAAGCCACTGCTCAAGATATTATTGCAAAGCAATTTGTTGAAGTTATTATTGCACCAAGTGTTGATGACGATGCCAAAGATATACTATCAGCCAAACAAAATATACGTGCATTAGAGTGTGGGGATTTGTCCAGTGCGCAACCATCACTTGACTATAAGCGAGTTACCGGTGGTCTATTGGTGCAAGACAAGGATCTTGGTGTTATCACTGAGAATGATATTAAATGTGTCAGTGAGTTGGCGCCTACAGCCGATCAAATTAAAGATTTACTATTCGCTTGGAAAGTCGCTAAAACCGTTAAATCAAATGCCATTGTTTATGTCAAAAATGAAATGACAATTGGTGTCGGTGCAGGACAAATGTCTCGCGTTTACTCGGCAAAAATTGCAGGTATTAAAGCATCGGATGAAGGCTTAATTGTAGAAGGCTCTGTCATGGCATCAGATGCTTTCTTCCCATTTAGAGACGGCATTGATGCAGCGGCACAAGCAGGTATTAAGGCAATTATCCAACCTGGTGGCTCAATGCGAGATGATGAAGTCATTTCAGCGGCAAATGAACACGGTATAGCCATGGTATTTACTGGCATGCGCCATTTCAAACACTAGGAGAAATTATGTCTATAAAAATAATGAACGTTTTCCCAATGATTCATTCGATTACCATCGATAAAGAAAATGACTTAGTGACTGAACTGGTGCAAGACCTTCATGATGCAGATGGTGTTAGGGCAAACCTATTAGCCTCTGTTGCTGAAGTTAAGATGTATGAAAGTATTAATTATTACCCATTAAAAAAGCCTGAATTTATCGATGATGTAATGGGCAGCTTTGCTCAAATGGGCCTTAGTCGATATATTACTATCTCAGACAATACATATCATGAGATCAACGGCTATCTTGGTTGTACGCGCGTGTGGGAGCTCCCAGTAGTCCTTAGAGATCAGGTTGAGAAAGCACTGGTTGGTTATGAAGTTGAGTACGACTCCGAAACTTGGGAAATTTTAAATATTACTGATACTAAAGAGTAAGTTTTAAGACAAAATCCTAACTCTAAAAGTTTTACCTTTTAGTTTATCATTTTGAATCTTTGTTAGCGCAGCCTTCACTAATCCAGACTCCACAGCTACGTAAGACCAATTACTAGAAACTGTAATTTTTCCAATGGCAGTTCCTGGAATACCGTCCTTACCCGTTAGTCCACCAACAATATCACCAGGGCGAAGTTTTTGCTTTTTTCCGCCATCAATTTTAAGTGTTGTCATTTCTGGTCTTTTAATGGGCTTATCAAGATATGAATCACTTGGCAATTCATCAGCAGTTACATCAATCTCTAATGCGTCCAGCTTTCTTGTTTCTCTATCATTAAACAAGGTTGCCGCAATGCCACTTCGCCCCGCTCTACCCGTTCGACCAATTCTATGAACATGCACTTCAGGATCGTGCGCGACATTAAAGTTCACAACCAAATCAAGCGCATCAATATCTAGTCCACGCGCTGCAACATCAGTCGCAACTAAAACAGAAACACTCTTATTAGAAAAACGAATTAACGCCTGATCTCGCTCTCGCTGGTCTAAATCACCATGAATGGCTAACGCATAAAAACCATAGTGCACAAGCTCGTCTGCCACATCTTGAGTGTCTAATTTGGTATTACAAAAAACCAGCGTTGATTCTGACTTATGCTTGGCCAACAATATACGCAAAGCATTCATGCGCTCATCATCAGTATTGATTTGATAAAAATATTGCTTAATTGTTGATTCTTCATCAGTCGAAGGTGCGTTTACGACAACAGGATTATTCATAACTCGCATGGCAATATCTTCAATTTCTTGCGGGTAAGTAGCGCTGAATAGCAATGTTTGACGATTGTCAGGAATTTTTTCTACAATGTCATCAATCGCATCTTGAAAACCCATATCTAGCATGCGATCTGCTTCATCAAGTACCAACATCTCAACATGGTCTAGCTTTAAAGTTTTTTTACGTAAGTGCTCCTCGATACGACCTGGGGTGCCGACAACAATATGCGCCCCATGCTCTAGTGAACCAATCTGAGGTCCAAATGGTGCGCCGCCACAAAGTGTTAAAATTTTGATATTATGAATAGCCCTGGCTAGGTTACGAATTTCTACAGAGACTTGGTCAGCTAACTCTCGAGTCGGGCACAAAACAATCGATTGAACCTTGTAAGATTTAACATTAAGCTTATGCAGTAAGCCCAAACCAAAAGCAGCTGTTTTTCCAGATCCAGTCTTACCTTGGCCAATCACATCTTTGCCATCAAGGATAGCTGGCAAGCTTAATGCTTGAATAGGTGTCATGGACTCATAGCCCAAGCTACCTAAGTTTTTTAATAGGCCAGGATGTAGTTTTAATGAAGAAAAGTCTGATGTGCTCACAATGATAATACCAAAATAAATATGAATTGAATTTTACACACTAAACCGATGCTAAAGGTACACTCACTAAATCCCAAAAGCTTTTTTAATACCATCAAGAATCATATCAACAGCAATAATGGTGAGCAAAATTCCCATTAATCGCTCAATAGCTGCGAAAGCTTTATGGCTAATATGACGGCTAAATTTTTCAGAAAAAATCAAAATTAACCCTACCAAACTCCAAGCCACTACTAATGCAATTCCCCAATCTACCCATCGATTAGGATCATTTGCCATGATTAATATCACCGCTGCAATAGCTGAAGGACCTGCAATTAATGGTATGGCTAATGGCACCACTAAAGGCTCGCCATCAGGCGTGTTGGTAAAAATATCTTCAGAGCCAGAAAAAATCATTTTTAAAGAGATTAAAAACAATACAACACCGCCTGCCACGCCTAATGAAGATTCGGATATCTGTAATAATTGCAAAATATGTTGACCTGAAAACATAAATAGCAACAAAACAAACAAAGCTATTAACAACTCTCGAATAATGATAATTCGACGTCTTGATTCTGGAACATTCTTTAGCAGACCTAGAAAAATAGGCACGTTAGCAAAAGGATCCATAATTAGGAACAACAAAAAAATAGCAGAAGCAATTGTCATAAAACCTCTCCAGAATATATAATAATTTTCTTAATCAACGATTAGATAGGCCAAGTGCCACCCCAAATCCAATAAAGGTTGAACCACTGAATCTGTTAAACCAGCGACAATTATTCTCGTTTTTTAGCCACACTTGAATACTGCTAGACAGCATGGCATACAAAGAAAATGCAATAAATTGTGACAAGGCAATGGTTAACGAAATAGTGAACAAATGTATAATTTCAAAATTATTTACATTGATAAATTGTGGCAAAAGCGCTGAAATATAAGTCAACGCCTTAGGGTTTGACAAGGTGGTAAAAAATGCACGTCTAAACAATACTCGCTGGCTAGCATCTTGCTGCTCAAAATTATCACCTTCTTTAAAGGTAGCAATAGGCGTTGTCCAGAGTTTAAATCCTAAATAAACCAAATACAAAGCGCCTATTATTTTTAATACTTGAAAGGCGATTGTAGAGGCAGCTAATACGGCGCCTAAGCCGAGAATACTCAATAACACCAAAACCTGAAAAGCCAAGATATTTCCAAATATAGCAAGAATTGCCATTCTCGATCCATAACGAATGCCATTATTAACAGCTAGTAACGTAGCCGGCCCAGGTGCAAACATCCACGCCAGAGTGATTGTTAAAAATATTAAGTATTGTTCAAGAGTCATACTTAGTCCACAATATTAATGTCAATGCCTTTCTCTAGCAACTCGGCCTGTCTAGCGCGCAGATAAGTGCTGAATTTTGGATAATACTGATAATGCTTACCACTGACATACTTCAACACCGTATTAAAATGAAAACTGAAAAGCTTTCCATCAATTTTTGTGACATTCTCACCTTCATCAAATAGCAAGATTCCTGGACGATAATTTAAATCAAAGTCTTTAACCATTTGTCTTGGCGTGGTTTTCTTGCCATTAAAATTAATAATTTTTTCATCAGAATAAGCATCAAATCTTACGAATAAATATTTATCCAACTCTGCTTTTACATCCTTCCTATTAATCAGATTTTGATGAAAATCATTACAAGCCGTACAGTCCTTATCTTCAAAAAGCATTGCCACCGGCTTTTCTATGCCTTGAAAATCATAGGTAGCTTGTAAGTTTGGATAATCAACAAATATATAAGCCTTGTTAGAATTTTGCTGGGTTTCAATATAATTTGATAGAGTTGTATCTTTATACGATTTGCTAGCCACATATTCAAGCACTTGTCTGAAAGCCGCTACATTTCGATAGCCATTCGTTCTAAAAGCTTGCTTGCCGTCTTCACCTAAGAAGACAATCGTCGGCGTATATTTCACCTTTAGCATATTACTAAGTGCTTGTTCAGTTTTGGTTTCAGATTCGCTCAAAGTGATTTCACGTGCACCTTTGATATTGACAGCAATCACAGAAAAATGTTGTTTGATAAATTCTAAATTTGAACCTTGTTTAAAATTTTGTGTCAACATAGCGTCGCAATATGGACAACCATCTAAATGGAAATATAGCATGACCGTTTTATTTTCATCAAGCGCATCTTCTGCGTCATCAGCAATATCTAAAAAACTATCAGTAAACCAAGAAGGTACATCATATGGTGCGCCACCAGTAACTTTTCCTGATTCTGAAAAAGCGCCCACACTCATAAACATGACAACTAGCACTATAATTCGACGCATTAATATCATTCACAACCTCTACTCTTTAATTAAGACTCAACTGGTTAATATTACACCTGTTAATATTAAGTATACGGCTTTATTAGTACAAAAAAGTTTGATATATGAAACGCAACAGGTGATAATAATAAGTGTCTATTGTGTTCGTGGTTGGCCTTATTCCCCTGAGCCGATAAATTAATAACTAAGGATATGAGATAGATTATTATTGTGCAAGCCCGCCTTGAAGTGGGAAGCCTGCGGTAATCTTCGAATTTCCGCCTTGAACCTTACTGGTTCAGGTTTAGGTCTCACGACACAATAGATTTTAACTTCTTCGGCTATAATGCAAATATGAAAGCACTTCGCCAACTTCTTCGACAAAAAAGACTCAACATTGATTCATCCGATCGCCTCAAATTTGCCAAACAATTATTATCTCAAGCTCAAAATATCGCAAATTTTACGAATGGTCAAAAAATTGCCATTTATTTACCTAATAATGGAGAAATTGACACTAAATACCTACAAGAATTCCTTAAAAATCAAGAAATTAGCACTTATTTACCGGTATTAGACGATAAAAGTCTTAACTTTGCAAAGATTGGTGAAAATTTCAGAAATAATCAATATGGCATCCTAGAGCCGGTTTCTACCGAAGTTATCAGTGCAGAGCAACTCGATATCTTGTTTATGCCGCTAGTGGGCTTTGATAAAAACAAAAATCGTATTGGCATGGGTGGTGGATATTACGATCGCACACTAGCCTTTAAAAAAGAACAAAAAATGGTTAAAAAACCTATGCTTATCGGCCTAGCTTTTGACTGTCAGCAAGTAGAAAAGCTAGATGTGCAAGATTGGGATGTGCCACTGGACGCCATTATCACCCCTAGTCAGATTCTCTAAGAATTACCCAGTGCGTGTTTTTGTAAGAATGATTTAAGCATAGGGTTTTCATTAATAACATTCATGCCAAAACCTCGTAGCCACCTTAGTGGTTCGTTGTTTTCTTTGTAAATCCAGTTTAGACCCGTCATGGTTTTGGCCATTAGCTCATTATCTAATCTGCGTGCTCTCGCGTACTTTCTTAATGTTAAATAATCGCCTAAATTCTTATTATTATCTTCTAATTGTTTTGATAATTCTCTAACATCTGAAAAACCAAGATTAATACCTTGACCAGCAAGAGGATGAATATTATGCGCTGCATCACCAATGAGTGCCAAGTTTTCTTTGACATACTCGTTAGCGCTTCGTTCAATCAGTGGGAAGGCCTGCATATCGCTAAGCACTTTAAACTCTCCAAAACGATATTCCACTGCTGCTGATAATCGCTTAGCGAATGCTGGCTTATCTAGTGTCATTAATTCATCGGCTAAATCGTTATCTGCTGACCAAACTATGGAAGCTTGGTTTTCGCCTAATGGCAAGAGTGCTACGATACTATCTGATAAGAATCGCTGCCAAGTTGTGCTATTAAAACTTTGTGTTGATTTAACATTGCAAATAATGGCTTTTTGCTGATAATTATTTTCACTAAAACCAATATTGGCCAAACTGCGAATGTTAGATCGAGCGCCATCTGCTCCAATAAGCAGCTGGCAATCTAGTGCTTGTTTATTATTTAACTGAAGCTGATATCCTGCTGTCGTTTTTTCAATACTCTCTAACTTGGCACTAACAAACTCAACATCGGTTTTTTCCAAAGCCTCAAACAATGCTGACTGAATAGCATCATTCTCAATAATATGGCCTAAATGAGGCAAGTTTTCGTCATGAGCATGAAAATCTAGCGCTCCATGTGAGTTTTGATCCCACACTTGGGTATGAGAAAAAGCATGTTTGCGTTTAATTAAATCCCAAGCATTAATGTCTTTTAACAATTGCTCAGAGCTTGGAGTGATTGCGCTTACACGCGAATGGAAGTCTTTATTTAATGTTGGGTTTGGACTATTAGGCTCAATAATAGCAATTTTATAATCTGTTTTTGCCATCGATAAAGCAAAGGCTTGACCTGCCATGCCACCACCAACAATGACAATGTCGTATGTCACTCGGTGTCCCCAGCTATTATCATTTGATTAATCAATACAGATCCGACTTTGATATTGCCACGATAGTCAACATCTGTACCCACGTGCTCAATACCCAACAACATGTCTTTTAGATTTCCCGCAATGGTAATGCCGGATACTGGGTATTGAATTTCACCATTTTCAACCCAAAAACCTGTTGCCCCGCGAGAGTAATCACCCGTCGTGCCATTGACACCTTGACCCATAAGCTCTGTTACCACCAAACCTTTACCCATGAGTTTGATCATGTCATCCAAGTCGCCAGTAAACTGATGCTCAATAATTAAATTATTAACACCGCCAGCATTAGCTGTTGTTTTTAGACCCAGCTGATTAGCCGAATATTGACTAAGCACATAGCTTTTAACTTGGCCATTTTCAACAAAATATTGCTGGCGCTTTAAGACGCCATCACGGTCAAAAGCTTTGGCACCGATAGTTTTTTTAGAAAATGGTTTTTCTAGGATAGAAAGACTTTCAGGCAAAATTAGTTTATCAATACTGTCTAATAAAAAAGTAGCTTTTTTATACTGGCTCGCGCCGCTCAATGCACCGATTAACTGTGAAAAAAGGCCGCTTGAAACTCTTGGTGAAAATATCACTGGACATTTTTGCGATGCTAAAGATCTAGCGCCTAGCTTGCCGATAGCAAGTTTTGCAACACGATCTCCCACCCATTCTGGTGCTTGTAAGTCTTGTGCATCCAAAGCCACTGTGTATTCATAAGCCGTCTGCATATCTTTATTTTGCTTGGCAATAACGCTACAATTAAGTGAATGTCTGGCGCCCTTTTGCACGCTCATCATGCCATTAGAATTTGCATATAAACCCTCGCCTTGATAACTAGACACCTCAGCACCATCAGAATTATCAATACCGCTATGATCTAGTGCTTGCGCTTCGCAACGAGTGGCTAAATCAATGCTATGGCTAGGATCTAATTCCCAAGGGTGGTACATGTCTAAGTCGGGCACATCAAAGGCCATTAGTTCTTTTGGTGCTAAACCACTAAATGGATCGTTCTGAGTATATTTTGCAATAAGACAAGCAGATTCAACAGCTTTTAGAATGCCACCCTCACTGAGATCAACACTTGAAGTATGACCCTTAGCTTGGCCCAAATAAACATTAATATCGAGTGATTTATCAAGATGATACTCTAAGGTTTCAACTTTACCCAAACGCACTGCAGTAGAAACACCGGAACTTGCGCTTAAAGAAATTTCATAGTCACTCACCTTATGACGCTTGAGCGCTTGAATGACTTGTTGTGCTGTTTGTTCTAACGATATCATGGGCTAGGTCAGGTAGTCTAAATCAGTTGGTTTTTCAAATGTATTAATGCTTTTTGGCTTATGCATATTAGGCATAAGAGCATTCATATGGTCTTTTGATTTTATTATATATTGGCTAGAATTATTATGCCCATGTAGATTTGTATTAATCATAGAATTTATCGGCATCCATAAAGCAGCGATACCCAAGCCAATAATGAACAACCCTGAAGTTTTTCTTACCCATGGTTTTTTAATCCAATGCGTTAATTGGGTAGATAAACTGGCCATTATTAATAAGCTCGGTAATGTGCCCAAACCAAAGGCTAGCATAATCAAACCACCTTGAGCAGCTGAGCCAGATACAATGGCAAAACTTAAGGCGCTATAAACTAAACCGCAAGGGATTCCGCCCCATAACAGGCCTGTAAAAAAAGCGCCTTTTAAATCTTTAATAGGCAAAAATCGCTTAGAAAATGGCTGTAGAATCGCCCAAAATTTAGCGCCTATCTTTTCTAGAATTTGAATGCCTGATGACCAGTTTGCAATATATAAACCGACCATAATCATCAAGACACCTGAGAAAATTCTTAGCGCCTTATCAAACAGGTTCATTTGCAATGTTTGCGACAATATAGCACCCAACATACCAAATACAAGACCCATTAGGATGTAACTTAGAATTCGACCAATATTATAGTTAAGATGAAAAAGGGCAACTTTTTTGGGATTTGATCTGGTTTCTGGATCAAGCCCAGCTGTAAGCATGGCAACCACGCCACCGCACATACCCAGACAGTGTACACCGCCCAGCAAGCCCATTAAAAATACACTAACAAGAATATCCATTAGTCCTTACTTTGAACGGTTAGACGCTCCACTTCAAGCAAATGAATGCGGCGAGAATCGGTCTTTAACACTTTAAATTTAAAGCCTTGTAAACTGATTTCATCCATTTGCTCAGGCAAACGAGTGAATCCTGCAATAACAACACCGGCAACTGTATCAATGTCTTCGGCCGTTAGTTGAACTTCAAAAAACTCTTCGAACTCTTCGATAGGCGTATTGGCTTTTAATAAAAAGCGCCCATCACCAAAATCGATAATATTGTCTTCTTCTAAATCATGCTCATCTTCAATTTCACCAACAATTTGCTCTAGTACATCTTCTAGTGTTACCAAACCTGCGATTTCGCCGTACTCATCCATAACAATAGCCATGTGTGATTTCTTTTGCTGAAAAATTCTCAGTAAAGCGCCTAAAGTTTTACTTTCAGGCACCAAGATCGCACTACGTAAATATTCTTTATAGTTAAACTCACTGCGCTTATCGCCTGCTAAATAGCTTAACAAGTCTTTGGCTAAAATGACGCCTTGAATTTTGTGGCTCTTTGAATCAATAATTGGAAAGCGAGAGTGGGCTGACTTGATCATAATAGCAAGCAGCTCTTTGGTATCGGAGTTGTGCTCAATGGTTACCATTTTTGATTTTGGCACCATGACATCACGCACTTCCATATTTTCCAGCTGCATCGTACCTTCGATAATACTGCGACTATGGGAATCAATAGTATGGCTTTCTTCAGCTTCTTTTAGAGCTTGTAAAAGCTCATCGCTTGAAGTAAGAGGTGCGTGAAAAAATTTCTTGTTTAGTCTTTGTAGAAAAGACTGTGTCGACGGAGGTTGGTCTTCGTTCATTTACTTTTATTTAGATTAAAGCACTATTTTACCAAAAATTAGGATTTTTTACCACTACGCATTTTCTTACCCTGGGCTGCACGCTCTTTACGCACTTCTTTAGGATCAGCAATTAACGGTCTATATATTTCAACTCGGTCTTTTTCGCGCAAAATGGTATCTAATTTAGCAATTTTCCCAAAAATACCAGTCTTATCTTGAAGTAAATTTATTTGAGGATAAAGCTCCAACATGCCTGACAATTCAATCGCTTGTTTGAGTGTTGTATCGGTACCAACCTCTAAGTTAAGCAATGTTTGCTTATCTTCTAGTGCATAGGCAACTTCAATATACATTAGCTTTTTTGGTCACACAAAAGCTGCGCTTTGGCAAAATCGAGCGTGCCTTCATAAATAGCACGACCCGTAATAGCACCACTAATACCGTGATGCGCCTCTACTAGTAAATTGCTAATATCATCCATATTAGTGATACCGCCAGAGGCAATAATATCAATCGATGTTTGCTTAGCTAAGTCGGCAGTCGCCTCAACATTAACACCTTGCATCATGCCGTCACGTGCAATATCGGTATAGACAATAGAGCTAACACCATCCTGTTCGAATTTTTTTGACAACTCAACCACATGTAAATCTGTTTGCTTAGCCCAGCCTTCAGTTGCTACTAAACCATTGTTAGCATCTAAACCTACAATGACTTTTCCAGGAAATTCACGACACAATTCAGAGACAAATTCAGGATGAGTAACAGCCATAGTGCCTATTATTAAATAGCTAATGCCCGCTTCAATATAAGTATTTGCAATTTGCATATTACGAATTCCGCCACCAATTTGCACTGGTAGATTTGGAAACTCTTTGGTGATTTGAGTCACACTGGTAGCGTTAATAGGTTTGCCCTCAAAGGCACCATTTAGATCTACTAAATGCAGGCGTTTTGCACCTTGATTAACCCATTGAGCAGCCATTTCAACAGGGTTGTCTGAAAACACAGTCGTGTCGTCCATCAACCCTTGTCTTAAGCGAACACATTGCCCATCTTTTAAATCAATTGCGGGAATAATTACCATTTTTCTATCCATTATGTCGCCGATATCCAATTGCTTCAATCAAATGACGCCGCTCAACTGCTTGAGCGTGGTCTAAATCTGCAATGGTTCTAGCTACTTTTAAAATTCGATGATAAGCTCTTGCAGAAAGATGTAGTTTGTCAATCACACTCTCTAACAATTGCCTGTTATCTTTGTTTAAAACAATCAAGTCATCAACCTCATCAGGGTTAAGACGATCATTTAATTTGCCTTGTCTATTTATCTGTATATTATAGCAATCTAATACACGCGCTCTGATAGTTTCGCTGTTTTCTATCTGTTCGTTTTTTTGACTCAACATTACCTCTTTTGGTAGTGGTGGAACCTCTAAGACCATGTCGATACGATCTAATAATGGGCCAGAAATCTTAACATGGTATTTACTAATTTGATCTTCTGTGCAATGACACTTACTCGTTCCATCTCCAAAATAACCGCATGGACATGGATTCATAGCTGCGATCAATTGAAAATTTGCCGGAAAAGTTACCTGTTGTTGTGCACGAGAAACGTGCACTTCACCACTCTCCAAAGGCTGTCTTAAGGTTTCTAAAACGTGACGAGGAAATTCAGGTAGTTCATCTAAAAATAACACGCCTTCATGTGCTAGGGAAATTTCGCCCGGCTTAGGAATAGATCCACCACCCACCAGTGACACTGCTGAGGATGAGTGGTGAGGAGATCGAAAAGCTCGAATATACATTTGAGTATTGTCTAACATCTTTCCAGCAACGGAATAAATGGACGCCTTTTGCAGGGCCTTTTCACAGCTTAAAGGTGGCATAATCGAGGGGAGTCTTTCTGCCAACATAGTTTTTCCAGAGCCTGGCGTGCCGCGCAATAAAATATTATGCCCTCCACTAGCAGCAACCTCTAATGCTCTCTTAGCCTGATATTGCCCTTTAACTTGTGAATAATCCTTAGTATAAGTTACTTGATGATCAACACTGATTGGATAATTTTCAGGCTCACCAATGCCAGATAAAAACTCACACACTTGCAATAAATGCCTCGCTGGAAATATTTTTGCCTGCTCCACTAAAGCGCATTGTTCAAAGTCATCAATAGGAATAACAATATTATGCTTCGCATTATTCGCTTCAATAATAGCTGGCAACAAACCCTCTGTCGTATGCAATAGACCGTCTAACCCTAATTCTCCATAAAATTCAAACTGACTCACATCAACGCTGGGTTTAATTTGTCCAGATGCCAATAATACGCCCAATGCGATTGGTAAATCATAGCGCCCACCTCGCTTAGGAAGATTGGCCGGCGCCAAACTGACAGTAATACGCCCTCTGGGTAGCTTAAAGTTTGAATTGATTAGTGCTGAGCGAACTCGATCTTTACTTTCTTTAACGGCACCTTCCGGCAAGCCCACAATAGAAAACCCAGGTAGTCCTCCAGAAATATGCACTTCAATTGTAACTACTGGCGCATCAAGCCCTGTCGAAGCACGGGTAAAAACTTTAGCTAGTTGACTCATACTGGCTCCAGCTCTTCTAAACTCCATCTAGGCTGAATAGCGATTTCTCCACTGGCCGTCGATTGTCCTTTGCTTAAACGAAAATGGCCCGCTAAGGCAATCATGGCACCATTATCCGTACAAAATTCTTGACGAGGATAAAACACTTGAGCCCCATGCTTTAAGCCCATTGCGTCTAGTTCTTGGCGCAACGATAGGTTGGCACTTACTCCGCCTGCCACCACCAAGGTTGTTCTTTTTGTTTGTTCCAAAGCGCGACGACATTTAATCATTAATGTAGAAGTTGCTGCTACTTCGAAAGCTTTAGCAATGTCGGCTTTTTGGCCAGGATGCTTGGCAAACGTATTGCGCGCAAATGTCTTTAAACCACTAAAGCTAAAGTCTAGCCCTGGACGATCAATCATTGGCCTTGGAAATTTAAAAGCATCTGGGCTTCCTTGTTGGGCAAGCTGTGCTAAAGCTGGGCCACCTGGATATCCAAGGCCTAAAATCTTGGCTGTTTTATCAAAAGCTTCACCGACTGCATCATCAAGAGACTCCCCTAAAATCTCATATTCACCAATAGCCTTAACATCGATCAACATCGTATGTCCACCAGACACCAATAAAGCCACAAAAGGAAAGCTAGGCACTTCTTTTTCTAATAAGGGTGCCAATAAATGCCCCTCCATATGGTGCACACCAAGTGAAGGAATTTTAAGACTCCAGGCTAATGATTTTGCCACGGCACTACCCACAAGCAAGGCACCCGCTAAACCAGGGCCAGCTGTATACGCTATACCGCTAATGTCCCTTAGTGTCAGATGTGCATCAGCAAGTACTGCTTTAATTAATGGCAAGGCCCGTTGAATATGGTCTCGAGATGCTAGCTCAGGAACGACCCCGCCATATTCACTGTGGATTTCTACTTGGGAAAATAGCTGATGACCGATAAGGCCTTTCTCGCTATGGTACAAACCAATACCTGTTTCATCGCATGAGCTTTCAACACCCAGAGTAATGAAAGGCTTAATGGGCGTCATTAGACTCACCTAAATAGACTTTTTTAACTTCTGCATTATTAAGAATAGTTTGTTTATCGCCCTTAGCGATAATGCTACCCGCATGCAAAACATAAGAATGGTCGCAAGTATCAAGCATCTCACGATAATTATGATCTGTAATTAACACGCCAATGCCTTTATCTCTTAAATGAAAAATAATTTGCTGAATATCGCCCACAGAAATTGGATCCACGCCTGCAAATGGCTCGTCCAATAAAACGAATTTTGGATCCATTGCTAACGCCCTAGCGATTTCAACTCGACGCCTTTCTCCGCCTGACAGACTTAACCCATTAATATGGCGAATATGCTCAATATTAAACTCAGACAATAATTCGTCCAACCGATATTTTCTTTGCGCCTTGTTTAGGGTGGTATTAAATTCTAGTACAGCTGAAATATTATCCTCAACTGAAAGTTTTCGAAAAATAGATGGCTCTTGTGGTAAGTACCCTAGGCCTAGTTTGGCGCGCTTATGCATAGGCATTTCACTAACTTTAACATTGTTAATAAAAACCTCGCCTTTATCAGCTCGAACTAGACCACATGCAATATAAAAACACGTCGTCTTGCCTGCACCATTAGGGCCTAATAAGCCCACAATTTCACCTAGTTTAACCTCGAACGAAACATCGGAAACCACTTTACGTCGGGCGTATTTTTTAGAAATATTGGTAACAGTGAGGCGCATAATGACATGATAGAATGATTTATTTTCTACTAGATATCTTACCCTAAATAAGTCGGATTTGTTTAGAGCTACAGACTTCGATCAACTGGCCATTCACTTCCACCATAAGCATTCCTTGAGAATTTATACCTCTGACTATCCCGGCAAATGTTTGATTATTAATGTCCAACTTTACGCGAGTATTTTTTAAATAATCTACTTGCTCCCACGACTGAATAAAATAAGAAAGATCATGAGATTCAAATAATTGACAGTTTTTTAAAATATGATTAATCAATAAAGCGGCTAAATTCTCAATAGCGGGCAGTTTTGGAATAATACTTGCCAAATCTACCCAAGGCGATTGACACTCAAACTTTTGATTTAAATCATAATTTAAACCAAGGCCTATCACAACTGATTGATATTCACCTTGAACTGAATTCTCAATTAAGATACCTGCCAACTTCTTATTATCAAAAAATACATCATTTGGCCACTTAAGTTTTATCTGCTTAATACCGAGCTCTTCTAGTGCACCAGCAATTGCAAGTCCGATCACCAAACTTAGCCCGTTTAAGGAAAGGTCTGCTCTGAAGACATAACGAATAGACAATAAGATGCTTGCATCTTTTTGACTTAGCCAAGCACGATCATACTGACCTTTGCCTTGAGTTTGCTCGTTAGCAATACAAATTTGAGTTGTATCAGAAAATACTAAAGCCGACAAATAGTTATTCGTACTAGCAATTGAATCAAAAGCAAAGCACTCAACTGATAAGTCGATTTGATTGGCTAAATTAGAATAATTAGCCACGTAACAACTAGCAACATAAGAGATAGCCACACTGCCGCTGAACCCATATCTTTGGCAGCGCCTGATAACACATGATAGTCGTCTCCAATTCGGTCGACCACTGACTCGATGGCTGAATTAAGAACTTCTACAATTAATACAAAAAAAACAACCATGATTAACAAAACTTTCTCTACCGAAGATTCACCTAATATTAAAGCTAGAGGGATTAAAACTAACGACAACCAGACTTCTTGCCTAAAAGCAGCTTCAGAGCGGTAACAGGATTTAAGACCTTTCATTGAGAATTCATACGCAGTAAAAATTCTCTTTAGGCCAACAGCTTCATTTTTCACGAGTCGCTAATTAAATGGTTAAAATAGTTAAATCGATTTTACACATAAACTTAATTATGAGAATAGCATTAGGCGTTGAATACATGGGTACCAATTTCCATGGTTGGCAGTTGCAAAAATCTGGCATTCGAACCGTACAAGAGGTTGTTGAAAAAGCACTTTCAAAAATTGCTGATCACCCTGTTAGGGTTTTTTGTTCTGGAAGAACAGATGCTGGTGTACATGCTATTGAACAGGTTATTCATTTTGAAACACAGTCAGATCGCGAAGACGATGCCTGGATTTTTGGTGGCAATGTTAATCTTCCTCATGATGTTAACTTTACTTGGGCAAAGCGCGTCGATGATGATTTTCATGCTAGGTTTAACGCAGTTGCTAGACGCTACAATTACAAAATTCACAACTCCAGAATTCGCTCTGCTATTATTGGCCATCATTCACTTTGGGAGCCAAGAGATCTGAATATTGATGATATGAATCAAGCTGCACAATATCTGCTTGGAAAGCATGATTTTTCAGCCTTTAGAGGTAGTCTGTGTCAAGCAAAGTCTCCTATTAAGACCATTGAATTTATCCATATAACCAAAAACAATGACGAAGTTTTACTAGATATTAAAGCCAATGCTTTTTTGCATCATATGGTTAGAAATATCGTAGGCACACTATTAAAAATAGGCAGAGGTGAGAAGTCTGTTGAATGGATTGAGGTAGTATTGGCATCTAAACAACGCAAAGAGGCTGGTGCAACAGCCCAGCCTCAAGGTTTATATTTTATAAAAGCGTTTTATTGAATTAGAATACAAGATTCATCATTGTCATCATTACCACTAAGAATAAAATAGTCATAATACTACCTGCCTTAATAAAGTCTGCAACCTTATAGCCACCTGGGCCCATAATCAAAGCATTCACCTGATGAGTTGGGATCAAGAATGAGTTTGAGGTTGCAATCGCTACTGTTAAGGCATAAATTGCAGGATCTGCACCAACCTGAATGGCGATATTAACAGCAATTGGCACCAAGAGAATCGTAGCACCAACGTTAGACATGACCAAGGTAAAGAATGTTGCTAATACTGCAATCGACGCTAGAACAATCCATGGTGCCATATCACCAACTACTTTAACTGTTTCTTGAGCAATCCATAATGCGGTGCCCGTCTTAGAGACAGCTAAACCTAATGGGATCAAACTGGCTAGTAAAAATACAGTTTTCCAAGAAACCGCTCTATAAGCTTCTTCAATCTTCAGTACTTTTGTCAAGATCATGCCAAGTGCACCTGTCATCAAAGCGATAGAAAGCTTAATATCTGTAAATAAAATTAAGAACAATGCAATTGAAAAGAAGATACCAGCCCATTTAACCTTATCAGGACGAGACTCTTCTTTAACTGGGTACTCTGATGTCACCACAATAAAATCAGTGTTGTTTTGTAGTCGCTCTAAATCTTCCCAGCGTACGTGCGCTACTAATGTGTCACCCGATTGAAATGGAAGATCACGAATACCTTCGCCTTCTTTTAATGTTTTTCCGCCACGGTGCAGAGCAACCATCGCCAAACCATAAGTCTTTCTAAGCCAAACATCACGGGCTGTTTTTCCAATAAGTGTAGAATTTGGCGGAATAACGACTTCAGCAGTACCACAATTTTGTGTTGATAAAAGATCTGAGAATTTTTCAATCTTATCAGATAGATTCAATTTAAAGCCTTCAACAAAACCATCCAAGTCTTCCTTAGAAGTAAGCAAGCCTAATGTCATGTTAGCTTCAATTGCAGTACTACGGTCAACTGAATCATGCCCAACTAAAGTATTATTGTTGGTATCTTGAATAGCTATAATTCTCACACGTGAGATAGTTTCAATATCATCAAGCTTCATACCAACCAAAGTACTATCAGACGGCACACCAACTTCATATAAATCATAGTTGATCTTGTAGACTTCCTGGAAATGTTCAACTGCAGAAACTGACTCTGGTCGATCTTCTTTAACAGTTGGTAGTACAAACTTACCGGCAACAACAAAAAAGATAATGCCCGTCGCCACTAAAGCAATACCGATTGGTGTTACTGAGAATAAACCCCAAGTATCCATCTGATTTTCAACAGGCAAACCTTGATTGGTTGTTAGAATAAGATCATTTAGTAAGATTAACGGACTTGATCCTACCATTGTCATGGTGCCGCCAAGAATAGCTGTAAAACCCATTGGCATCAAAAGTCTCGACATTGGAACACCTGAGCGCGAAGAAATTCTACTCACCACTGGAATAAATAAAGCAGCTGCGCCAACGTTTTGCATAAATGACGAAATAAAACCAACTGCTGAAGACACAATAGGAATAATTCTTGTTTCAGAGCGTCCGCCAACTTTAAGAATAAAAGCAGCTACCTTTGTCATTAGGCCAGTTTTATCGAGTCCTGCGCCAATAATCATCACTGCAACAATCGACATAACTGCATTAGATGAAAATCCGTCAAATAACCTTTCATTGTCAACTAAGCCACCCTCAAGTCCCATTAGTGAATAAACCAATGGTAGCGATGTCAAGCCTAGAATAACCATAATGGTAATTGCCGCCTCATCTACCTCAACAACTTCAAATGCAAAAAGATAAATGGTTAATAATAAAATACCGAGCATCCATGCAATTGGCGCTGTAGGAGCAACAAGAGCAAGCCAGAAGCTAAAAGCTAAAAAAATACTAGCTGCAATAATTTTTACATTAGACATGAATCCCTTTTTTTTATAAATAAATAATAAGCCTATTATAATGTAATAATCATATTATGAACTATTGATATTCTTAAAATATCGTTAGTGAAATTCAATAATAAGCGCTAATTTGAACTTTATAGCTGTCATTAATCATGTTCTCTTCTATTTCACTCTTTTAAATGTTTGACAGTGTGACTATGATAAAATTTTACAGAACCATAAGTCGAAACAACCGCAAAAGGAAAAAATGTGTAATCATAACGACTACGAAGAAGATATTAAACAATTATTTATTAACAATAGTCAGTGGGTTGATGAAATCAATCAACGAGATGAATTATTCTTTTCTAATCTTTCTACACAACAAACACCGGAGTATTTATGGATTGGCTGTTCTGATAGTCGTGTGCCTGCTAATGAATTAGTAAAAATGGATCCTGGTATGGTTTTTGTACATCGCAATATTGCTAACTTAGTTAATTCAGGTGATATGAATGTCTTGGCGGTCATTCAATATGCGGTTGAGATTCTTAAAGTGAAGCATATTATAGTGACTGGGCATTATGGTTGTGGTGGCGTCCAAGCAGCGATAAACACTAGTAACCCTGATTTAATTGACAACTGGATTAGGCCTATACGTAAGTACTACCAGCGCGCCAAAAGTGGGTTGAAAAACCTTTCCACAGATGAACAAGTAGATAGGTTATGTGAAATTAATGTGATTGAACAGGTGCGTAATATATGCTATATTCCAGTTATTAAAAAAGCCTGGAGAGATGGTCAGGCTCTATCTATTCATGGTTTTATTTATGACATCAAAGATGGGCATTTACACAATCTCAATGTTACGGTTGATAATGCTGATGATGCCGAAAAAGCGGTATCTAGAAAGTAAAACAATACCTTTAAAAATCTTCATCCCAATCAACCAATATCTGACGCTTATCCATATCAATTGATACCAAAAAAGGCTCAATATAAGGTACCCAATGTTCTTTTTTACCATTAACAACCATGACATTATTGGCGCCTGTATCAACCATATAGGAAATAGTGCCTAGAACAATACCTTGGTTATTAATCACCTCAAGTCCTGTTAGTTCGTCCCAATAGTACTCGCCCTGTGCAAGCTGAGGTAGTTGTGATTTTTCAATATACAGCTCGACGCCGATATAACGCCTGGAATCTTCTCGGTCATCTACATCCTTAAGCTGAGCAACAATAGTTTTTCCTTGTTCACGACCCTTAACAATATCAAGCGTTGTCCAAACGCCATCCACTTTAATATGCCAGGGTTGATAAGAAAGAATGTTTTTTCTTGGATAGGCGTAAGAAAATAATTTCACCCAGCCCTGAACTCCAAAAAGGCCATTAATCTGTCCGATTAATAGCCTTTTATTGTTAGAGTTGTTGCTCACTACTTACTCAGCAGCCGCTTCTTCCTCTGTTGCTGCTGCCGCTTCTGCTTGTGCAGAGGCCTTAGCTTCCGCTGCTTCAGCTTTCGCCTCTTCGTCTGCTTTAGCTTTAGCTTCTGCTGCTAATTTAGCTGTAACTGCTGCTGCTCTAGATGTTTGAGCTGCAACACGCTTCTCACGAATTGAAGGATCTTTAAATTCTTTAACAAGCTGCTTAACGCGATCAGAAACTTGCGCACCTTCTGATGCCCAGTAAGCTAATCTATCTTCTTCAATGGTAAGCCTAACTTCTTGTCCACGCGCAACTGGATTAAAATATCCAATACGCTCAATATAACCACTGTCTCTACGCTTTCTAGAGTCTGTTGCTACGATCGAATAAAAAGGTTTTTTCTTGGCTCCACCGCGGGCTAGTCTAATTTTAACCATGGGTTTTTTGCTCCTTTGTTTAATTAAAACTTACACAAAATGTATAAGACGCGAAATTATATCAGTTTTTCAAGCGCTTCTGCTAGTTTTTGTGCATCACCAGTATAGTTCATCGGAGTTAGTTTGGCTAGCGAACGTTTAGCATCCTCTGGCATATCTAAATCTTTGACAAATTCTGCCAAGACTTTAGCATCAATACTGTTACCGCGAGTCAACGCCTTAAGTTTCTCATAAGGATTCTCAATGCCATAACGACGCATAACTGTTTGAATAGGCTCTGCTAAAACCTCCCATGATGAATCTAGATCTTGATGCAAGCGCGCTTCATTGGTTTCTAGTTTTCCAATACCTTTAGCAATAGACGCATAGGCCACTAGACAATGTGCACAACTAACACCTAAATTTCTAAGTACTGTCGAGTCTGATAAATCACGCTGCCACCGAGAAATGGCTAATTTATCTGCCAAATGTGTATTCAGAGCATTAGCAATGCCTAAATTTCCCTCACCGTTTTCAAAATCAATTGGATTAACCTTATGTGGCATGGTCGACGAGCCAACTTCTCCTTCAATAGTCTTTTGCTTGAAATAACCTAGCGATACGTAGCCCCAAATATCACGACTAAAATCAATTAAGATTGTATTGAAACGATTAATGGAGTGAAAATACTCCGCCATATAGTCGTGTGTTTCAATTTGTGCCGTGTACATGGCGTAATTAACACCCAAGTCTTCAATAAACTGCCGAGTAATGCCTTGCCAATCTAGCGATGGATAAGCCGATAAATGCGCATTAAAGTTACCTACTGCGCCATTAAACTTACCCATAATTTTGACATCTTCTAACTGTTTAATTTGTCTTTTTAGACGATAAGCAAAGTTTGCCATCTCTTTGCCAACAGTTGTTGGGGAGGCAGTTTGACCATGGGTGCGTGATAACATTGGAATGGCTGCATTATCTTTAGCCATCTTGCTGATTAACGATAATACATTTTGCATTTTCTCAAGCATCACCTGACGACCATCAATCAACATCAGGGCATGTGATAAATTATTAATATCTTCTGATGTACAGGCGAAATGAAAAAATTCACTTACAGCATTTAACTCTGTATTGCCTTTGATTTGGTCTTTTAGGAAGTACTCTACCGCTTTAACATCATGATTAGTCGTGCGCTCAATATCTTTTACGGCTTGAGCATCTTCTAATGAAAAATTCGTTGCAATATCGCTTAAAAATTGAGCAGCTTCTTGGCTAAATTCAGGTACTTCTACAATATCTGCATTATTCGACAGGACTTGTAGCCATTTAACTTCAATTAGAACGCGATATTTAATTAAGCCAAACTCACTAAAAATAGTGTTAAGTATGCTGGTTTTATCAAAGTAACGCCCGTCAATTGGGGAAATTGCCGTAAGATGTGTCAGGTTCATAAGGTTGCCTATCAGATAGAAGCTGACTTATATTTCATAATATGAAAGATAAAAACTATAATATGAAAAACTTGACAGCAATAAAATGATAGAATTATACGCTTTATTACTGACGAGAAAATCACAATGAAATCAGCCTATCTTCAACATGTTAGCGAACGCCAACAAAATAACCTTCCACCTCTAGCACTCAACGCTGAGCAAGTTGCTTCAGTAGTGCAGCATCTAATCCAGAGTGATGAAGATGAATTTTATCTAGACTTACTTACTAATTGTGTACCGCCTGGTGTTGATGAAGCAGCTTATGTAAAGGCTGGTTTTTTAGCAAGCGTTGCCAAAGGGGACCAGCAATGTAATGCAATCGACCAAAAGCAAGCCACCTTCTTATTAGGCACAATGATGGGGGGTTACAACATTACCCCGCTAATCGATTTACTAGATATTGAAGCAACCGCACAAACAGCTTGTGATGCGCTATCTAAAACATTGCTTATCTATGAAGCCTACCAAACAATCATAGAAAAATCTACCAACAATAACTTTGCTAAAACTGTTGTTAATAATTGGGCAAATGCTGATTGGTTCACAGCCAAAAACAAATTACCAAAAGAAATCAAATTGACTGTCTTTCGCGTTGAAGGTGAGATTAACACCGATGATTTATCGCCCGCCACAGAAGCTTGGTCGCGTCCTGATATTCCTTTGCATGCACAATCAATGCTTGTCAAAAAAATGGATAATCCGCTAGAAACCATCGTCCAACTCAAAGAAAAAGGTCTGTCATTGGCTTTTGTTGGTGATGTAGTTGGCACTGGCTCTTCACGCAAATCAGCTATTAACTCGGTACTTTGGCATATGGGCAACGACATTGATTACGTGCCAAATAAGCGTGGTGGTGGCGTGGTACTCGGTGGCAATATTGCGCCGATCTTTTTTAACACAGCAGAAGATTCAGGCGCATTGCCAATTGAATGTGACGTCTCAAAACTGAAGATGGGTGATGAAATTACCATCTTCCCTTATGAAGGAAAAATTACTAATATTAATGGCAAAGTTGTTTCTACGTTCGAGTTAGCGCCAACCACCATGCCAGATGAAGTGCGTGCAGGTGGTCGAATTCCACTGATTATTGGACGCGGCTTAACTGATAAAACCCGTCAAGATCTAAATTTACCTGTTAGCGAATTGTTCTTACGCCCACGAGATGTAAGCAATAGTGATGCTGGTTACACCTTGGCGCAAAAAATTGTGGGTAAAGCTTGTGGCATTGAGGGTGTTCGCCCAGGCACTTATTGTGAGCCACGTATGACCACGGTCGGCTCGCAAGATACCACCGGCGCTATGACCCGTGACGAACTTAAAGAATTGGCCTGTTTAGGCTTCTCGGCTGATTTGGTGATGCAAAGTTTTTGCCATACAGCGGCTTACCCAAAACCGGTCGATCTAGAGTTACAGCATTCATTGCCTGATTTTATGCAGTCTCGTGGCGGTGTGGCGCTCAAGCCGGGTGATGGTATTATTCATTCATGGCTTAACCGCATGTTATTGCCTGATACCGTTGGCACAGGAGGTGATTCACATACACGCTTCCCTATTGGTATTAGCTTTCCTGCAGGTTCTGGCCTAGTGGCTTTTGGTGCCTCAATTGGTGTGCTGCCACTCGATATGCCGGAGTCTGTTTTGGTGCGTTTTAGTGGCACCATGCAAGAAGGCATAACCCTACGTGATTTGGTTAATGCCATCCCGTATGTTGCTATTCAGCAAGGCTTATTAACGGTTGAAAAATCAAACAAGAAAAATATTTTCTCAGGTCGTATTTTAGAAATTGAAGGTTTAGGCGATCTTAAAATTGAGCAAGCGTTTGAGCTAACTGATGCTTCTGCTGAACGCTCAGCCAATGGTTGTACGATCAAACTCAATAAAGAGCCCGTAGCAGAATACTTAAAATCTAACATTGCCTTATTATCATCAATGATAGAAAAAGATTATGAAGACAAAAAAACCATTGCTCGCCGTATCCAAGCCATGCAAAAGTGGCTAGATGCACCTGAGTTGCTAGAGGCTGACTCAGATTGTGAATATGCCGCTGTGATTGAGATTAATCTCGATGATATTAAAGAGCCAATCTTAGCTTGTCCGAATGATCCAGACGATGTAAAAACCTTGTCAGATGTGGCTAACACCAAAATTGATGAGGTGTTTATCGGCTCGTGCATGACCAATATTGGTCACTTTAGAGCAGTTGCACAACTATTAAAAGGCCAAGAAAATTTACCAACTGAACTATGGATTGCGCCGCCGACCCGCATGGACGAAGCCCAACTTCGAGCTGAAGGTGTTTATGAAACTTTCGAATCGATCACCCAACATACAGAAATACCGGGCTGTTCATTATGCATGGGTAATCAAGCGCGCGTTAAAGCCGACGCTACAGTTATTTCAACCTCAACCCGTAATTTCCCCAATCGTTTAGGCGATAATGCTGACGTTTATCTATCTTCTGCTGAGGTCGCTGCCATCGCTGCAAAGCTCGGCCGCATTCCAACAGCCCAAGAATATCTAACAGCAATGCGCGATATGCAGCCAGCCTCTAACGAAATATATCAATACTTAAACTTTGATCAAATATCTGAATATCAAGCCGCTATTGGCCACATATCACTAGATACGATTTTAGAAAAATAATACCCAAATAGTATTGGACAATAAAAATTCGAGTTTTTTATTGGTTTTAATTATAAAACAATAAAAAAGCCGCTGACTGCGGCTTTTTTATTGTGCTTGGGATTAAGAATTACTTAATCTTAGCCTCTTTGTAGATAACATGCTGTCTTACTACAGGATCAAACTTTTTAACTTCAATCTTTTCTGGGTGAAGACGTTTGTTCTTAGTCGTTGTGTAAAAATGGCCTGTTTTAGCCGATGATACTAATTTAATTTTTTCTCTCATAACTTACTCCTAAACCTTTTCGCCACGTGCGCGGATTTCTTTAAGCACTACTTCAATACCTTTTTTGTCAACAATTCGCAAACCTTTAGCGGTTAGCTTTAATTTAACAAAACGGTTTTCACCTTCTACCCAAAAACGGTGTGTATGAAGATTTGGATAAAAACGACGACGCGTTCTGTTGTTTGCGTGTGATACATTATTACCACTAATTGGGCGCTTACCAGTTACTTGACATATCTTGGCCATGACTCTACCTTTCGAAAATCTAAAAGAAACAAATTATACTTAAAATTATTTAACTTTCCAATCTAAATTATATAAAAATTATATTCACTTTTACCTTGATTAGCTGTATCATACCCCACTTCGGAGGGATGGCAGAGCGGCTGAATGCACTGGTCTTGAAAACCAGCAAGGATTAATCTCCTTCCAGGGTTCAAATCCCTGTCCCTCCACCA
>CALBNC010000084.1 GCA_937896195.1 uncultured Gammaproteobacteria bacterium | reverse complement strand
GGTGAGTTCAAATGGTCGACGCAACATTCTATTCTTTAGTTAAAAGAAGGAGTGTTCAATATGAAAAGAAAAACTCGAACTATTTATACAGCGCCCCAGAAAGCCTTAATGTGGGATCGTTGGCAAAAAGGCTATGCTCTCAATACGATAGCCAGGCTTTTTGACACAAGCCATGCTGCCATTTCTAATGTTGTCTATGAAAATGGTGGGATACGCCCTCATCAAAGAAAGCGCGCCAGTACTGCGCTTACACTGGACGAAAGAGAGGAAATATCCAGAGGTCTAGCTACGCAATTATCACTACGCGCTATAGCGATCCAGCTAGGCCGGTCACCGTCCACTGTCAGTCGTGAAATCAATCGTAATGGCGGTTATCATCGATACCGAGCGGCGTTAGCAGATAAGGCCGCATGGAATCGAGCTCTTCGGCCCAAGGTCTGTAAGCTCGCCGGAAATCATCGATTAATTCGACTGATAACCAACAAACTAAAACAGCAGTGGTCGCCTCAGCAAATTGCAGGTTGGGCTAAGCGACTACACCCTGAGGATGAGCGTTATCACGTGTCCCATGAAACCATTTATAAGAGCTTGTTCATACAAGCGAGAGGAGTATTAAAAAAAGAGCTTATTCAATGTCTTAGAACTCAGCGCGCCAGACGTTATCCAAAGAAGTCTGGCTTGAAAGGGAAAGGACTTGGAAGAATTCCTAATGCTATGCCGATAAGTGAACGGCCTGCATCGGTAGAGGACAGAGCTGTGCCGGGGCATTGGGAGGGTGATCTAATAGTAGGCCCGCACGGTAGCTGCATTGCCACATTGGTAGAGCGTCATTCACGTTATGTGATGCTGGCCAAACTGGAGAATAAAAAAACTGAAACGGTCATCTCTGCATTGATAAAACAATCGAAGAAACTTCCAGAAGAGCTTTATAAATCATTGACCTGGGATCGTGGTTCAGAATTAACCAATCATCATAAATTTACTCTGGCGACTAATATTGATGTGTACTTTTGTGATCCTCAAAGCCCATGGCAGCGTGGATCGAATGAAAACACCAACCGGCTATTGCGGCAGTACTTCCCGAAAGGGACTGACCTATCAGTGCATACCCAAGTACAGTTAAATAAAGTGGCTCGACAATTAAACGAGCGACCACGAAAAACCTTGGAATACGAAACGCCTGCTGATAGATTTAATGCCTGTGTTGCAGCGACCGGTTGAAATCACA
>CALBNC010000083.1 GCA_937896195.1 uncultured Gammaproteobacteria bacterium | reverse complement strand
CCGACAAACGGATTAACAGTCCGTTGCTCTACCAGCTGAGCTATCGAGGAATAAAACTGAAATTATAACGGCTTTTTAAATTGAGTCAATCTAAAAGGCTGTTATTTTGTGTATTTATTTTTATTTAGCTGGTGCAGGAAAACCGTTGCCAGTAGTGGGCAAATAGCCTAAGTAACCTTTTTGGCCATAACCTTCAAAACGACCGTTACCACGAGCATTACCATAGCCGTCTAATTGGCCTTTGTAATAAGCATCTGCGTTGCCTTTAGTGTAGCCTTCAGCGTAGCCAACGCCGCGCGCTTCTACTTCTGTAGTGTACTTACTGTCAGCACGAGCATAACCCTTGTTTGAGGTCTTATTTTTATTTTCATAATAGAAACCCCAGTCTGCTTCGTTAGTCATGTCATTCATGTTGCTTAACGGACCCCAGTTCTGAGCACCGTTGAAAGGACCCATGTTAGTAGCGCCATCAAATGGATTAAACTTTGATCCTGAATCAAAAGGACCAAGATTTGAACCACCACCAAATGGATTGAAGTTTGAACCAGTATCCATTGGATTCCAAGCATTCATAAATCCGCTATTAGAAGACGTGTTGTTATTATTCCACGGCATCCATGGTTCAGCGCTAACTACTGATGATACTAATAAAATTAAACTAAATAGTGTTTTTTTCATAATGTTCATATCGATATCCCCTTATCTCTATAAAAAATTTCAATAAGCACATTATACACTAACTATATTATAATATTATAATACATTTAAAAAAGTCTAAAAAAAAGGGTGCAAAGCACCCTTTCTTAACTATTAACTGTGTAAGTTAATTAATTATTGAGCTGCTGCTGGAGCTTGATTACGTGAATCTGCTGCAGAGTTAGTTTGAGCATCAGCATAACCTTTAGCATATGCATCAGCAATACCATTAGCAAAACCATCAGCTGCGCCTTTAGCGTATGCATCAGCAACACCTTTAGCATTAGCATCAGCAGTACCAGCGTACTGACCGTCAGTTGTTGCATTAGACGTATTCTTTGTAGAATTTTTATTGTCGTAATGGAAGCCCCAATCAGAATCGTTGTTCATGTTGTTGTTGTTCGCAAATGGACCCATGTTTTGAGCGCCACTAAAAGGACCCATGTTTGAACCACCGTTGAAAGGACCCATGTTCTGTCCACCAGTAAATGGACCCCAGTTGTTAGCGCCGTTAAAAGGACCCATGTTTGAACCACCGTCAAAAGGACCGAAGTTAGACATGCCATTGCTGTTGCCATAACCGTTGTTATAACCGTTGTTAT
>CALBNC010000082.1 GCA_937896195.1 uncultured Gammaproteobacteria bacterium | reverse complement strand
GCAGCTGATAATATTAAGTTTTGTTTTTTCATTTTTTCCTCTTATTTTTAAAAAGTTACTTACTGTATTACAAAAAAACGTCATAAGCATTGCCTATGACGTTTTTTAAATTTATTTGATTTTTTTAGGCATCTTCTTTAACGTACGGGTTGACCATAAATTATCATTCTCATATTTATGATTTACCTTAGTTACGCTTCTTGGAATAAATGCCATTGTTTCATGACCGGTTGCTAGTGTTGTACCGTACCAGTAGCCCCAGTAGCTGCCACGTGGATCGTCGATACCTGCAGACACCCAAGATCTATCAATGGTTTTAACTTGCTTGCCGCCTTTAAAGTATTCAGTGCGGTAGTCAGCAAATGTTTTGGCATCGATGTAGCTTACGCGGTTGTCGTACCACCAGTTTGCATCATTGGCGGTTGATTTAAGTTTGTAAACTTCTTTACCATCTACAGAGCAATCAGCTTCAATCTTAGCATCTTGTGTGTATTTATTACGCTCAACATCTTTCATAATGCCTAAACAGCCAGAAAATGTTGCTTTGCCTAATAGCTCATGAGATTCATGCTTTGGCTTGCGTAGTGTTACATCACCAAAGGTAAAGTCTGAACCACCCCAAGCATCGTCACGCGCAGGCTCGGCGAAACGACGAACTTTGCGAATTGATGGAATGAAGATTTCATATGTTTGTGATTTTGCTTGATCAGAAAAATCCGTAATCAGCATTCCTGTGCCTTGTAGCTTGCCTGAACGGAAAATAGCTAGATCTTGTGCATTAACTCCGTCGGCCGTCGGGCTGTTGTTGAGCATACGCTCTAGTGTTAATGTTAGAGGGTTTGAGTCTTTAGCTCGAAGAATAAGCGCAGTGATCTCTTCACCTTTTGAGCCAATACCGTAATTGTCAAATGAATAAAAATGATTAACAAAGTAGTTTTGCTCAGCAATATCGTTAGCAGACACGCTGCCTGATGGATAAGCTAGATCTTTAGATACTACGGCTGTTGCAACACCTGTTGCAAGACTAGTTGCAACTGCAACCGATAA